>NZ_AJXD01000067.1:0-31424 GCF_000264725.1 Acinetobacter sp. HA
TTTTTTATATTATAAATGATAATCGACTAATTTATGTTAAGTGCTTTCAAGTTAATAGAGTTAAATTAATTTTCGTATTTAATCTTAATTATTGTAGATTAGAGGTGTGATGTTCCATATTTATAATAATTGCCATAATTCTTCATGAATTCCTTACTATTTATCTAAATTATTTAGATTAGTTTCCTACTTAAGCCATATTTCACCATGTTTATCCAATTTAAAAAGATTTCCTTGAATTGCATGAATTAATTTTTCACTCTATTTATTTAAATGTAAAAAAACTTCACTATTTTTTGTGGACCCAAAACAACATAAGAAATCATCAGGGAAAATTCTAATATAAAAATATAGACTATATTTTTAAATTTTGAATGAAGCTTGACATACTTTAAACCTAAATTGCTGATAAATACTTTTTCAGTATTAAAATAACTTTTTCTGAAATCCTAAGATAATCTTTCTATTCTTACTCTAATTTGATCTTTATGCTCTAGCAGATAACTATCTGTCGCTTGAACATTTGTTCTATGCAATATCAAGTAAAATTCTAATTGACGATTAGAGTCAGGCATCGGCAGTCGATTTGCTTCTTCCTACGTAATCGGTTGATATTTTCAGGGATGTCATCAATTGGAAAGGATCCTAAATAATGCTCTCGATGTGGACTAAGCTGTGTTTTTACAATCAATTCAGGATTCTGTTTCCAAGTGACGACTTCTCCTTCCTGAGGGAGATGAGCTTGGTCTTTTGATGAGCAGGCTATAAGTGGGACAAGATAGCCGGCTAAGATAAAGCATTTCTTTATTTGCATTGTTTTTCTCTTTAAGCTTTATTCTTGGATGGACTAGTTAAGGTTTATTTATAAAAAAACACAGATCTGTGCCAAATTTTATTTCTCTAAAGATTTAAGCGATTAACAAAGCAATATCAATTACAGCTAAACGACTAATTCATTATAAAAATAAAAATCTTTGAGGTAAGATTAAATCCAACATGATTAGACGTATCTAGATTTTATAGATACCCAGATAAGGATCAAAGCATGCAACAAGAAGTCATCATTGTCGGTGGTGGGATGGTGGGTTTAAGCCTCGCACTGATGCTGGCGAAAACCGGGATTGCGGTCAAACTGTTAGAAGCAATCCAATACCCAGATTATGATGATATCAATCTTGCTCCCTATCACTCCAGTTTTGATGCCCGTAACAGCGCTTTATCACGCCGTAGTGTACAGATTTATCAGGAGCTGGGTCTGTGGGATGCTTTACAGGAACATGCCACGCCGATTCTGGAAGTGAATATTACCGAACAGGGCAGCTTTGGTAAGGCACGTCTGATCGCTGAACAGGAAAAAGTCGAAAGCTTTGGTCAGGTGATTGAAAATGCCTGGCTCGGTCGCGTATTGCTGACACAAGTCAAAAAGAGCCACTCATTGAACTGATCGATGGCGTGCAGGTGACTTCTCTCATCCAGGATAAAGACTTTGCTTATATTGAAGCACAGCGTGGCGAAACTGCTTTAAAACTGCAATCCAAACTGGTAATTGCTGCGGATGGTCGCGATTCTTTCTGTCGTAAGGCACTGGGTATTGGCGCATCGGTACACGACTATGATCAGGTTGCGATTGTCACAACCGTACAAACGTCAAAACCGCATCAACATGTCGGTTTTGAACGTTTTAGTCCTTTAGGACCTTTGGCTTTGCTACCTCTTCCAGGCGAATACCGTCGTTCCGTGGTATGGCCAGTTCCTAAAGGTACCGAGCATGAATGGCTGGGTGATGAAAATGATCAGCACTTCCTGCATGCTTTACAACAGACTTATGGTGATCGTGCCGGAAAATTCCAGAAAACTGGTAAGCGTTTCAGTTTCCCATTATCGCAAGTCCTGGCAGAAAAGCAGGCGGTTGGTCGTGTGGTGTTAATGGGGAATGCAGCGCATACGATCCATCCAGTTGCAGGCCAAGGCTTTAACTTGTGTATGCGTGACGCTTATGTACTGAACCGTTATCTGGCAGAACAGCTGGAACAGGGGGCTGATCTGGGCGATGCTCAAATGCTGCAAGATTATGAAAAATCACGCTTGAAAGATCAGCAACGTGTGATCAAGTTCTGTGATTCAGTCGTACGTGGTTTTAGCAACCAGAATCCATTCCTGAAACTGATCCGTAATACCGGACTGGTGGCTTTTGAAAATATTCCAGGCATCAAGCCACTTGTAGCCAACTATGCAATGGGACTCAAAGCATGACAGAACAAACTCAGGTATTAGATGCTGTCATTGTAGGTGGCGGGCTGGTTGGTGGCTTAACGGCATTATTACTTGCTCAAGATGGCGTACAGACCACCGTGCTGGATGCTGCACCGATTTTAGATACTGAAAAGACACTAAGTGTTGCCAATCCACGCGTATTGGCACTCAGCCAGGCCACTATTCATTTGCTAAAAACAGTAGGGGTTTGGGAAAAACTTGCACGTCAGCAGCCATATACAGGTATGCAGGTCTGGAATAAAAATGGTTATGGTGAAATCAATTTTGGTCAGCCTTCCAAGAAAACACCAAAAGTCGAGCAGGCGCTTGGTTCTATGGTTGAGCCAAGTATTCTGAACCTGGCCATTCAGCAAAAAATGCTGCAAGAACTGAAAGATTACCGCACACAGGTCAAAGTTATCCGGGTAGAACGCGGGGTAGGAGTCTGGATTGTACACCTTGCCGATGGTACCCAGCTCAAAACCAGATTGCTGATCGGTGCAGATGGTGCCAATTCCTTTGTCCGTGAACAGGCCTTTATTGACATTGATGTCCTGGACTATAAACAGGCCGGTATCAGCTGTGCCATTAAGACCGCACAACCCCATCAGCATGTTGCACGCCAGATTTTCCTGGAAACTGGTCCATTGGCTTACTTACCGATGGCCAGCCTTAATCTGGAAGAGGAGGGACATTGGCAATCGATTGTCTGGACTTTGCCAGAAGATTATGCCGAAGAATATGCAGCCTTGTCAGATCAGGAATTTATCCAATTACTGACCCGAGAAAGTCATCACATGCTTGGTGAAGTGCTCGAAGCAAGCCCACGAGCAACTTTCCCGCTTAAAGCACGTGCGGCTCAGCAATATGTGCAAGATGGACTGGCCCTGATCGGTGATGCTGCCCATGTGATTCATCCACTCGCGGGACAAGGTGTCAATATTGGCTGTCTGGATGCGGCAGTGTTATGTGATGTGTTACTGCATGATAAAACGCGTGGCGTCTGGGCACATGAGCAAACCTTACAGCGCTATGAACATCTGCGTAAGGGGCAAAATGATGCCATGATGCACAGCATGTCTGCGATTGGCTGGATAGAAACCACTCAACTTTTCCCTGTGGTTTGGGCGCGTAATTTAGGCCTGAAACAGGTTGAACAGCTGCCTGTATTAAAAGATGCTTTTATGGCGCAGGCCAATGGCTTGGGACTGCTCAAAGATACCCGCTACGCCGTCTGACCTGGAATTGTTATTTTTTAAACAATCATATGTAAAAAGAAACGAATTTGTTTAAAAAAGATACGATTTTTTAATATTTGGTACTAGGCGAAACACAAAGAGATTGCTAAATTTCAGGTAATTTACAACCTAGTTTAAATGCACATGTGATGGTCATTTGTGGGGGACATGAATATGACAGATATGAATGAATATGATGAAGCAGAAGATGCTGTCGTTGATGATGATGAAGCAAAAGCAGCAGAGAAAGGCGCTGCTGAAGGCGATGAAGTTGTTAGTGATACAGACGTTCTCGAAGCTGAAACATTGACTGTGACAGCGAAGCTAAAAAAGCGTCAGGCACTTGAAGATGAGGTGGCTGCGTTCCTGGCTCGCGGTGGTCGAATTACTGAAGTGCCGGCAGACGATTCAGTACGCGAATAAGTCGTCTACCTCCTGAATATAAAAAAACACCGCGGATTACAGTGGTGTTTTTTTATGCCTATCTTTCTCTGGAAAAAGCTATTTAGTCATTGGCACCCGTTAACTCAAGTGCACGTTGGTAAGCCACTTTCTTTTTGATACCGGTCAGATCGGCTGCCAGCTGGGAAGCTGCTTTCACAGAAAGATCCTGTAATAAACGGAGTAACAGCTTGTCGAGTTTTTCCTGATCCATATCTTTTTCGACAGTCGCTCCACCCACTACCAGTACGATTTCACCTTTTTGCTGGTTGGCGTCCTTGGCAATAAACTCAATCAATTCACCCAAGGTCATCTTTCGGATAGTTTCAAACGTTTTGGTAATTTCACGGGCAAAGCCAACCGGACGATCAGCACCAAACACATTCGCCATATCTTTCACACATTCCAGAATCCGGTGCGGTGCCTCATAGAAAATCATGGTCTGGGTTTCATCTTTGAGTTTTTCCAAATTGAGCAGACGCTGGCTTTGTTTTGATGGCAGGAAGCCTTCAAAGCTGAAACGGTCACTCGGTAAACCTACTGCGCTTAATGCAGCAATTGCAGCACAGGCACCCGGTACAGGTATCACACGAATATTGTGTTCCTGTGCAGCACGCACGAATTTAAAGCCTGGATCACTAATCAATGGTGTACCCGCATCACTGATCAGTGCCATGTTTTCGCCATTGAGCAAACGTTGAATAAGCTGATCTATCTTGTTGCTTTCATTATGGTCGTGGCAGGCTGTCAGTGGAGTGGAAATATTAAAATGCTTGAGCAATTGCATAGAAGTTCGTGTATCCTCAGCAGCAATAAGACTCACCGACTTCAACACCTCAATTGCACGATAACTAATATCATCTAAGTGCCCGATTGGAGTCGCAACAACAAATAACTGAGCACTCATAGGTTTCTCCATGTGGAATAAACAGAATTATAAAAAACGGAAGAATATTAAAAAAATATTGGGTTTGAGCTTATTGGGCTGCATCGGCAGCGTGCAAGCGGAAATTCTGGTCATTCTACCCGAATCTGGACCTTTGGCGCGAGCTGCATCGAATATCAAACAGGGATTCATGAGTGCCTATATGGCATCCGGGCAAAAAGTGCCGATTAAATGGGTGAATTCTGATCAGAAGAAAATGTCACAATTACTGAAACAGCATGTCAATAAAAAGACGCAGCTCATCGTGGGGCCACTGGCACGTCAGGATATTGAAGCACTGGTTCAGGCCCAACCCAAAGTCAAAACCCTGAGTCTGAATGACAGCATGAGCAGTTCACCTCAGCTTTGGCAGTTCAGTCTGTCTAAGCATGAAGATGCAATTGCTTTACAGAAGGTACTGACGAAGGATCGAATTCAGTATTTGCAGATACTGCGTCAGCCCGGAAGTGAGACCGAGCATGAACTGATGTTGATGTCTTTGCTCAGTGTAGGGGATCTGCAAGTGGATATTATCGATATTGCACCAAAATCTTTGTCCTCTAAACAGGGTTTATTACTCATGGGCAATCCGGAGTGGTTGGCCGCAATGCGAAACCTGCCGAAGAAACGGCTTTATACCGTATCCAATGCGATTGACCAGCATATAACTTTGCCTAAAGGTATTAAATTTTGTGACGTACCTGCACTGTATACTCATGCTTGGCCAGATGTATTGAATGCCTATCAGCAGGCGCCGGTGCAGATGTCCTATCAGCGGTTAATCGCCTTTGGTGGAGATGCCTGGCAGATCAGTCAGCTGTATTTAAGTGACCAGAAAGCCGAACAGCTACAGTTTCAGGGTCGTACCGGACATATTCAGGTCAATGCTGAGGGACTGCGACGTATGCCCGCCTGCTTTGAATATACCAGCAAGGGCGTCAAGCTGATTTAACTATTATGCGTATCAGTCAGCAATTGGGAAAATGGGCAGAACAGCAAGCGCTTGCCTTGTTGCAGCATCATGGCTTTCAGTTGGTCCAAGCCAATTATCACAGCCGTTATGGTGAAATTGATTTAATCGTGCAACATGCTCAAGAGCTGGTTTTTGTGGAAGTAAAAGCACGGGCAAGTACAGATTATGCCAATGCACTCGAGTCAATTTCCCTTAGCAAGCAGCGGAAAATGATGAAAACTGCTCTTCATTTCCTGCAAAATCATGAAGAATTTCAGCATTTTTTCTGTCGTTTTGATGTGATTTGTTTTGATTTTAATCAACATTTTGCAAAAACCATACAGCATGATTTTTGCAATTACCTTTATGATTCGCAATGGATTGAAAATGCTTTTACTTTTGATCAAGAGTTTATTAATCTTTGAACAACACAGGCTTTTCTTTGTGCGATTTTCTGTACAGAGATTATGGTAATGTTCAAGGAAAATAAAAGTTGATCAATATTGCGCGACAGAATTTATTAAATTGAACAAAGACGTATTAAACAATAAGGAGTCTTGCTGAGTGGTTAAACGTATTGTAATAACAATGTTATGTGTCGCAAGTTTATCGGGCTGTGCCAGCTTTATTTCAGGTGGTACAGGCACGGCTCCTGTCGGTACGGATCAAGGGGCGCGTACCCTTGGACAGGTTTTTATCGATTCTTCAATTGTGCGTACTGCAAAAATTAATCTTTATAAACTTGATTCACGATTCAAACAGTCGCGAGTCAATATTGAGAGTTTTCATGGTCATGTATTATTGACTGGTCAGGTGCCAGATGCGCATCTGAAACAACTGGCTGAAGACAATGTCAAAGCCATGAGTGATGTGAAAGCCGTACATAACTTTATTACTATCGGTAACCAGATCAGTTATGGCACCATCATGCAGGATACCGCAGCAACGGCAAATACCCGTGGCCTGATCATGAAAGCGCCTGTAGTTGCAGACAGTAAGGTACATGTGCATACCGAAGATGGCGTGTTATATGTGATGGGCCGTCTAAACAATGCTGAAATTGCTGATCTCAATCAGGTGCTGGCGCAAGTCGGTAATGTCACTAAAATTGTGACCCTGATTGATAATGTAGAAACGCTCAGCAATTCAACCAGCCAAAACTTTGCGACCACAGCTTCATCAAGTGCCTTGGTGCAAACTCCAGTTGCGATTGATCCTGATACAGTTGAACCAACTTATGCACAATAAGGTGCACTCTTTTAAAGCCAAGCTGTCGAGTCATCTGAACGTTGCAAGACAAATCTACCGGGATTTTCGCTTATATGATCTCGGTAGCTATGCGCTGAACCGTTTTACTCCCAAAGCAGGTTATAGCGCTGAACGGCATTTGGCCTATGGCCTTAAAGCGCGGCAGCGTTTTGATCTGTATCGTAGTGCACAGCCTTTGGCACATCGCCCCTTGATTGTCTTTGTCCATGGTGGTGCCTGGCTACATGGGGATAAGAAAGAATATCAGTTTATTGGTGAGGCTTTTGCCCGTGAAGGCTATGACGTGGTGGTTCCAAATTACCATCTGGCGCCAGAACATATCTTCCCGCAATCTGTGGATGACTTGCATCTGCTTTTGGATCATCTGCACACTGCGGCAGCAAAGCTGCAGATTTCATCAGAGAATATTGTATTGATGGGACATTCTGCCGGTGCGTTTAATGTGATGTCAGCGGTGTACTATCCGCAGCCGCATAAAGCAGAGCGGCTGGCGAATATCCGCGCTATCATTGGTTTAGCGGGGCCTTATCATTTTGACTATAAGGATGATCCGATCTGTGCTAATGCCTTTGATCAGGCAGTGCCTTATCAGCAGGTGATGCCACTGTACTTTGTACAACCTCAGCCTTTGAAGCATTATCTGTTTATTGCTGAAAAAGACGATATCGTGGGACATTTCAATAGTCATGATCTGGATCGGGTATTAAAGCAACATGGTAACCATAGTCATGTGATCAGTATTCCAAAGCTCGGACACATTACTATTGTTGGATCACTTTCCAGCCTGTTTAGCCGCTTCTTTGTAACCAAGTCTAGAGTACTGTGGGCACTAGAAGATGCATTTAAATAATTCATTCTATTGAATGTAAAAAGCCCGGATTTAATACCGGGCTTTTTGTTTATAAATTGGCTTACAACCAGGCTTGAGTATCATCAGCCACGGGCGTGCCTTGCGTGATATGCATAATCATAGAATGTGCAATGCTGCCTTTGAATGGAATTTCTGGCAGGGCATCCAGCTTAAAGAATTGCGCATCACTGATTTCTTCTTCCTGCAGTTTGATCTCACCAGAAGCATATTCTGCTTTAAAGGCAATCATCAGATTACTTGGGAAGGGCCAGGGCTGGCTGGCCAGATATTGAATATTTTTGACTTTAATTCCGACTTCTTCTTCCGTTTCACGACGGACTGCTTCTTCCAAAGTTTCACCGACTTCGACAAAACCGGCAATCAGTCCATACATCTGGCTGGTTTTATTACGGGCATTTTTAGCCAGCAAGATTTCATCTTTACCACGGGTAATCACGGTAATCACACAGGGCTGTACGCGTGGATATTGACGGTAGTGGCAAGCGGGGCAGACCATAGCATATTCTACGGCGTGGGCTTCGGTTGGTGTACCACAATGACTACAGAAACGATGATTGCGACGCCATTCCAGTAGCTGTACAGCGCGGCTGGCCTGTTCAAACTGGCGAACATTCCAGTATTGCAGTAATTGACGGATCGGAACGAGTTGCAGACCTGGGGGGATTGGTTCGTCAGGGAGGAGGTCACGGGCAATCACCTGATCACCCGTACCGAGCTGTATGTCACTTGCTAGCGCTTCCACTTGGGGAAGCTGGAGATTTTCATCGACTAAAAGTTGCTGTTGTTGAAAGATATACGCAAGTGACAATTTAGACATTAGGCTACAGTTTTCAGTTTTTGACTACTGTCCAATGCTACCTTAAACATTGACTGTAATACAGGCTGTTTGCTCTTTAAATTGTCAATGAGCATATCCGCGCTGGCGAGTGGATCAAGCACGCGATTGACGTCATCGGGACTGAGTGCAGTAGCAGATTCAATCCGGCTTTGAATAAAGTCAGCCGTTGTGCTTAGTGCGGCCTGACCATTTTCAGCGTTCAGGAACAGCATTGCACCCGCAATTTCACGGATCTGGTTTGGCAAGCTTTCTAATGTTTGCAGGTTCTGGTCCTGCAAGTAATTCATTAGGGTGTGGCTGGCAAGTTCGATCAGGGCTTTGGTTTCGCTTAGTAAAGCGGCATGTGCTTCATCCAGACGATCCAGTGAAATATTCATGTTATTTACACGGAGCTGTAAACGGCTAGAGGTATGATGACGTTCTAGTACCCCAATCGAATTCATAGCAGACAAAATCACATTCATGAGCTGCTGGACAAACCCTTCATCTTTCAACACTTCAGGTTGACTGAGTGAAGCAGCCTGACGAGTAAGATCATTAGAAGCTTCATTCAGGTTCAAAACCTTGAAGATGTTTGCCATGCTATTCAGCTGAACCTGCAATTCCTGAGTCTTTTCAGGGGTCATGTTGTGATAGTTGTATTCGATGTCATTACGGATCTGTGCCATTTCAGCAGTGACCAGATCACTGATAGTATGCATGGTTTCAAAATCAGGACCATATAAATGACGGCTGAAGACCTGTAACTGGGTATCGGTCAGTGAATCTTCACCGATATTCAGCTTGCTACGGATATGATGAGCAATATCATCTTCCTGGCTGATACATAAGCTCAGTATATTCGCCAAGTCAGCAATATTCGCCTTGAAACGGTCTGGGGCATTGAAATACTGTGCCATATTACGCTCAACACTGATTAGGGTGCGTAAACGTGGCTCGTTGATCAGGAGCTCATCGATATGGTTGAACGCCACATAGACCAGATTCCAGTACTGTTTGCTTGGGTGCTGCTCAGAAAGACCTGCCAGATAAGTCCCCACCAGTTTGATCGCTTGTAAGTCCAGATCGCTTTCTTCCTGCTTAAGCAGTTTATTCAGCGATAGCTTGTACAGGCGATGCACATAAACAGACTTCTCCAGTCCAGGTGCTTGCGGCAGATCAAAATCAGGCGTGATCAGGTCGAGCAGGGACTCAATCTGATGGCCTTCAGTAGTCAGTGGCTTGCCCAGAGCAAGTTCCAGCCGGTTTAAAGTATCCAGCAAAAATTGTGGAATTTTGACTTCACGCAAGCAAATGAATTCGATATAGCGCTTCAGCATGGTCGTCCCTTCACTGAGGGCGATCACTTCTGCCGTGTTTACGTTGGCAGGATTCCCCATGATCTTGCGCATAAGCTCAGCAGAATATTGAGCGACTTTGGCCAGGCTTGGCATATCGATCAGTGCAAGAACTTGTGCGCACTGTTCGAACTGGTTGAGCGCATCATCAATCCCAAAAGGCAAGGTCTGATCTTCTACCAGTGTGCTGACTGCTGATTCAACCAATTTGATCGAATTATCAACCTCATTTTTTATTATCAGTAAAGCCGTAGGGTCAAAATGTATAGAGGTTTGGTAAGACATTGATCTGCACCTTTCCTGAAGTTTTATCTAATAGTTGAGGCCTGCTGCAACTGGCAGGACATCTTTGTATTTACTATAACTGAACTGTTATTTTTTTTAACATAAATTGTTAACTGAATAATGGATTTTATTTTGCGAAAAGGCAAGGCGCGCCATGTTTTTCTTCATATTGTTTGACCCAGTTCTCATGTTCGCTCAATTCTTCATCAGATGGCAAAATTACCGGTAGATCAATTTCAATTTTCACACTGCCTGAGCTGGCATTTTGTTCTTCACTATGTGACAGGGCATCCATATCAAAAGAAACCTGACCACCGGTCATCGCCAGGTAAACATCGGACAGAATTTCTGCATCGAGTAATGCGCCGTGGAAAGTACGGTCACGCTGCGGAATCTCATAACGACGTACCAGGGCATCAAGAGAGTTTTTCTGGCCCGGATGACGTGACTTGGCCATCGCCAGGGTATCCGTGACTTCACAGACTTCTGACAGGGTTTGAAAACCAGCACGCTTGAATTCCATATCCAGGAAGTTCATATCGAAGGTCGCGTTATGCGCGATGATTTCTGCACCTTTCAAGTAATCGAACAGAACTTGAGAAATATCCTCAAATAAAGGCTTGTCTTGCAGGAACTCATCAGTAATGCCGTGGACATTAACTGAATCGCCTACCGGTTTTTTCGGATTGATATAAATATGAATCGAGCTGCCGGTGAGTTTACGATTCACCATTTCAATTGCGCCGACCTCGATAATCCGGTCACCATCCTGATAATAGAAACCGGTGGTCTCTGTATCGAGAATCAGCTGACGAGGACCATATATATCTAATGTGGCTGGAGTAATCACAATCTGCGGGTGCAATTGAGTCTCTACTAGCGCTTGTTCAGCAGCGACAGGCTGATTGTTTAAGTGAGTTTCCATGGTCACTTCAGTTACATCTGCCATGAGTTCATCCATTTCTTCAGCTTCAGCCAGTTCCAGGCCAAAAGGGTCATCCAGTAACCAGTCTTTTTCAGGCTTTTTTATATCTTGTGTTTTTATCTCAGCGCTTGCTGCAAAATGAATTGCTGGAACATGACGGGATTTTTCGCCATTTTTTAAGGCGAGATCCGCACCCAGATTAGCCAGCTGATCGGCCATTTCATTACCCTCATGGCCAGCATGTCCTTTGATCCAGTGCCAGTCAATCTGACGGCCCTGGCAAACTGCATCCAGCTGTTTCCATAAGTCAGGGTTTTTGACATCTTTCCAGTTTTTACGTTTCCAGCCTTCGATCCATTCAGTGATACCTTTTTTGACATAATTGGAATCGGTCCAGATCACCAGCTTGGCATCTTTGGGACAGACAGAAATCCCTTCTATGGCAGCCATCAGTTCCATACGGTTATTGGTGGTCTGAAGCTCGCCGCCATAAATTTTATGCTCATCTGAACCGTTCTGAATATAGGCACCCCAACCACCTACAGCGATTTCCTTACCATTGCCGCGGCATGCGCCATCCACATACAGTGTGATTGTTTGAGACATAAACCAAATCCGATCAAAAAAGAACAAGCTGAGCGGGATATTGTATAACGCAAATACGTTTGAATAATCCATATCTCCGCGATTTTTTAATTTCTTGTAACATTTAACGTCAAATCGCGGTAAATTATTAGCTTGTGTCGTCGACATGCTTAATTAAAATGGCATATCTAAAAAATAAATTTTATACAAGTTGTTTGGATTTCTTTATGTATAAACCAACCACATTCATGTGGCAGCCATCGTTACCTTCATTTTTAAAAGTCTCAGTTCTCGGCACTGCGCTTGCATCCTTAGGTTTAACAGGTTGTTCGACGACACAAAGCGCGGCAGGGTCCAAGCATAAACAAACAAGTTCGAATTATTTAGGCGCCGACAGTCTGGATAGTCTGGAAGATCTTTTATCCGCGACTGATATGCGTGCGGTAGAAGGCGACCGACTGTTGGTACTGAAACACGGTGATGTGTGGAAGCGCATGACTGTCGGTTTCAAGATGAATCTGGATGTCTGGAATCCGCGTATTGATGCCCAGCGTGGCTGGTTCGCATCACGTCAGCCATATTTAGAGCGTTTAAGTGCGCGTGCTTCACGTTATTTATATTACACAGTAAAAGAAGCTGAACGCCGTGGTATGCCGACTGAGCTGGCATTGCTTCCAGTGATTGAAAGTTCATACGACCCGGCAGCAACCAGTAGTGCGGCTGCAGCGGGTCTGTGGCAGTTTATTCCAAGTACCGGCCGTATTTATGGTTTAAAACAGACCTCGATGTATGACGGCCGCCGTGATGTGGTGGAGTCAACTCGCGCTGCCTATGAGTTTTTGGGTGCATTATATAATCAGTTCGGTTCATGGGAACTGGCTTTAGCATCCTATAATGCCGGTCCAGGCCGTATTCAGCAGGCGATTAACCGTAATAAGGCTGCTGGTTTGCCAACTGATTACTGGTCGCTAAAGTTGCCGCAGGAAACCATGAACTATGTTCCTCGTTTCATGGCAGTGGCACAGATTGTAAAAAGTCCAGCCAAATATGGCGTGAGCCTGCCACCTATTGCCAACCGTCCGCACTTTCGTGAAGTCAGTGTTGGGGCAGCCAGCCTGAATGAAATTGCTGCAATTACCGGTTTAAGTCGGGCTGAACTGTATCAGTTGAACCCGGGGCATCGTGGAGACAGGATTGATCCGGACAGTCCGCGCCGTATTCTGATTCCAGCTGACCTGAGTCCCTCCATTGATGAAAACCTGAAAAAGCTTCAATCCTCTTCTTCAGGTTTATGGGCAAGCTCTACCAGCACTTTACCGAAGAATAATCAGACGATTACGCCAGTAAAAACCACGCCACCTGAGCTGAATAGCAAAACAATTACGCCAGCTAAACAGACACCGCCTGCAATCACGGCCTCAACCACGACAACTATTAAACCTGCAACGCCTGTAACCACTACTGCAAGCAAAGCGACGTCCCCAGCAACGACCACAGCGATTGTTACTGCCGCTGCAACACCAGCAGCTACAAGTACAGCCAAACCCAACCTGACTGCTCAAAGCAAGACCAGGGTCAGCACACCAAGAGGTTCTTCAGCTTTGGCTGATTTTGCTGCGAAGAGTGAATTACCTATTCCAAGTGCACCGCGTATTCCAGTTGCAGTGACGCCGGTAACACCTGTGCAACCGATTCAGGTTGAACCGCCAATTTCTGCAAAGGAACGTGAACAGATTCAGGCGGCGGTTGTGGCAGAGGAAATTCCAAAGTCTGTAGATGAAATCCTGAAACCGGTGGCGACAGCCGCAGAACAGGCAGAAGTGGTGGAGGAACTGAAAGCACTGGCACCTGCGGGTACCGAAATTGTCGATCCTTATGATGGCAAGATTAAGCTGACCGCGATTCAGACCAGCCTTTCTGTAGCAGAACAGCAGGGTAAAGAACTAACCAAAGGTTTCTCTTATCCAAAAGGCGTAGCGGAAAGTACCAAGGCAGATTCAGTCGAAGCGAAATTGAACCAAGGCAAGAATTACGTTAAAACAGATTCGGAAGTTGTGGTTGTTGCACCAAAAGGCAAGCGCAGTACCTACACGGTTTTACCGGGTGACAACCTGGCTTTGATTGCTGCTAAAAATGGAGTGAACTGGCGGGATGTGGCGAAATGGAACCAGATTGATCCAAATGCCACTTTATATGTCGGTACCACGATCTATCTTTATGATGCCAAACCTGTTCAAGAAGCATCAAAACCTGCTGCAAAACCAGAAAGCTATGTGGTACAAGCCAATGATTCACTCACCGGTGTAGCCAGCCAGTTTGGTTTAACGGTAAAACAGCTGGCTGACTATAATGGTTTGAGCACGACCAGCGGTCTATTTGTCGGTCAAAAACTATCCTTAAAAGAAACTGCTGCTTCTAAAGCGAAAGTTGAAGAAACCAAAAAAGCGGAAAGCAGCAAAGTTCAGACTAAGACCTATACCGTTCAGCGCGGCGAATATCTGAAACTGATTGCAGACCGTTATGCACTTTCGAATGCGGAACTGGCTGCGTTGACGCCAGGTTTGACTTCAGGCAGCAACCTGATGGCAGGTCAAAAAATCAACGTACCTGTGAATGAAGCTGAATCTGCAAGCTCAGGCAAGAAAATTGAGCAGAAGTTTGAAAATATTAAAGTGGACCAGACTGCAACTGAAAACTATCAGGTAAAACGTGGTGAGACGCTGTATAGCATTGCCACTCAGTCCAAACTCAGTGTGGCTGAACTGGCAGCCTTAAATGGCTTTGCTGCCAATAGCGGTTTACGTATTGGTCAAACCATCAAGATTCCTGCGGGCAGCACTATGCCAGAGAATTATACTGTGCAGTCGGGTGATACCCTGACAGGAATTGCGACCAAATATAACCTGAGCATGGATCATCTGGCGAATCTGAACGGTTTATCCCGTAATGCTGGCCTGCGAGTAGGACAACGTCTGAAATTGACCGGAGATGCAGAAGCAGCTCGTGAAACTGTGACTGAGCAGGCGGTGAAAGGTGTGAAGTCAGACACCCACATAGTGAAATCAGGTGAAACCCTCAGTTCAATTGCACGCGAGTACAAGTTACAACTGAAATATCTGGCTGAGCTAAATGATTTGTCTGTATCGAGTCCATTACGTGTCGGACAGCGTCTGAAGATTGATGGTGATCTGCCAGAAACTAAAAAGGTAGATGAGATCAAAGCAGTTACCACGACTGTTTCATCTAAGGCCACAGAAAGCTATACAGTGAAGTCAGGCGAATCACTTAACGCGATTGCCAGTCGTCTGGGAATTACCACCACAGAACTTGCCAGTTTAAATAATCTGCGTGCTAATGCAGGCTTGCGTGTGGGCCAAAGTCTGCAAGTCCCTAAACGTATTATGGAATATAAAATCAAGCGTGGCGACACACTGATCGGTTTAGCCTCACGTTATGGCATGGACAGTAGTACACTGGCAGAAATGAATGACCTGAAACCGAATACTCAACTGCGTATCGGGGATGTGATCAAGGTTCCAAATCTCTAAAGCCGAAATGATACAGGGAGTATCTGAATGCCGTTTGCTGCTGCAAAGCGCCTGATTTATATCTGTGGAATTTCGGTCATTACTCAGGGGGCTTGGGCTGCACTGCAGACCACCCCTTATATCGCCATTCATAGTCAGCCCAAATATGCCGGGCTGACACATTTACCCTATGCCAATCCTGCAGCACCCAAAGGTGGCTATCTCAGCCAGTCTGCCAATGGTACCTTTGATAACCTGAATGCCATGAATGGCAAAGGTACAGCAGCAGATGGCGTGGAATACCTGTTTGATACGCTCATGGTCAGTTCCCTGGATGAGCCGGGCGTGATGTATCCCTTGCTGGCTGAAAAAGTCACCTATGATCCAAAAAAAACTGCCTATGTGATTTATCATCTGAATCCCAAAGCACGTTTTAATGATGGTACGCCAGTCACTGCAGAAGATATAAAATTCAGTTTTGATACATACACAACCAAGGGCAATCCAGGCTTGCAGATGTATCTGTCAGATCTGGATAAAACCGAGGTACTATCCAGGTACCAGGTCAAGATGAGCTTCAAGTCGAATAATAATTCGGAAATGCCGCTGATCCTGGCACAGATGCCGATCTATTCCAAAAAGAACTGGCAGGGCAAAGACTTTACTCGTATCACTATGCAGCCCATTTTGGGTTCAGGACCTTATCTGGTTGAAAGCATTGATGCGGGACGCAGCATTAGCTATAAACGCAATCCAAATTACTGGGCGAAGGATTTACCTGTTAACCGGGGTAAATATAACTTTGATCGCCTGAAGTTTGTTTATTACCGCAATATGGATGTTGGTTTTGAGGGTTTTAAGTCTGGTCAATATACCGTACATCAGGAATACACCGCACGTAAATGGGTAACGGAATACAATTTTTCAGCCATCAAGGACAAGATGGTGGTGAAATACAACTTCAATCATGAAAACCCGATTCCGACACAAAGCTTTGTATTTAATACCCGTCGTGCACCAATGCAGGATATCCGCTTTCGTCAAGCCTTAACTTATGCCTATGATTTTGAGTGGCAGAACAAGGCGCTGTTTTATGGTCAATACCACCGTTTACAAAGTTATTTTGCTAATAGTGAGCTGGAAGCGAAGGGCATGCCTTCAGCTGAAGAACTGGCGATTTTAAAGCCTTATCTGGCTAAGTTAGATCCGATTCAGCGTGTTGGTGTGCTGAAAGACTGGAAATATCCAGTTTCGGATGCTTCGGGCTTTAATCGCAAGAATTTACTGGTCGCGCGGGAATTGTTACTCGAGGCGGGTTACCGTTATCACAATGCGCAATTAACTGATCCAAAAGCTAAGCCGGTTCGACTTGAGTTCCTGATTCATCAGGATGGTTTGCAACGTACCTTAATGCCTTTTATACGTAATCTGAAACGGCTGGGTATCACGGTGAATATCCGTCATGTCGATGTACCTCAGTATATTGAACGTATGCGCAGTAAAGATTTTGATATGACGACCAATGTCTTGCCACAGTCTCTCAACCCGGGCAATGAGCAGGCACAGTTCTGGAGTAGTGCGTCAGCAGATCAGCCGGGTAATTACAATTATGCGGGTATCAAAAATGCTGTGATTGATGATGCTATTACCAAGGTGATTCAGGCACCGGATCGCCAGCAGCTGGTGATACGTACCAAAGTACTGGATCGTCTGCTACGTGCTGGCTATTATCAGATTCCGACCTATGGGAAAGGCGGCAACTGGTATGCTTACTGGAATATGTATGAGCAGCCAAAGATCAAGCCAAAGCTTGCTGTTGGATTCGACTTCTGGTGGAGTAATCCACAAAAAGCTGCACAAGTGAGCCAATATTTACGTCGTCAAAAATAATAAGGAATATCACTGACAATGGGAACCTACATACTTAAGCGGCTCTTGCTGATTATCCCAACTTTATTTTTGATTCTGCTGATTAATTTCATTGTCATTCAGATTGCGCCGGGTGGACCGGTCGAACAGGCCATTCAACAGGCAGAAACTTTTCAGGGCATGGGCGGAACCACAGGTGCAGAAACTGCACAGTCCAAAAGCAGCTATCAGGGTACCAAAGGCCTGAGTGACGAGATGGTGGAAAAAATCAAGGCTCAATATGGTTTTGATCAGCCCGCTCATATCCGTTTTTGGGAAATGCTGAAAAGCTATGTACAGCTAGATTTCGGCATCAGTTTCTTTAAAGATAAACCTGTAACTACATTATTGTTGGAAAAATTACCAGTTTCTCTGTCATTGGGACTGTGGAGTACTTTGCTGATTTATCTGGTCTCGATTCCACTCGGGATCCGGAAGGCGCGTCAGCATGGCAGCCTGTTTGATAAATCCACTTCGATGCTGCTCGCCGTGGGTTATGCCATTCCGGCTTTTGTCTTTGCCATTTTACTCATCGTATTTTTTGCGGGTGGTTCCTATTTCCAATGGTTCCCATTGCAAGGGTTGGTGTCGGAAAACTTTGCTGAATTGTCCTGGTTCGGAAAAATTAAGGATTACTTCTGGCATATGACCTTGCCATTGCTGGCGATGGTAATTGGTGGTTTTGCCGGGCTGACTTACTTAACCAAATATTCTTTTATGGAAGAGCTGAGCAAACAGTATGTACTGGCAGCACGTGCCAAGGGCTTAAATGAATCGCGTGTGTTATATGGACACGTCTTCCGAAATGCCATGCTGATTGTCATCGCGGGTCTGCCGGAAGCACTGGTCGGGATCTTCTTTGTCGGTAACCTGTTTATTGAAATTATCTTTAACTTAGATGGATTAGGTCTGCTTGGTTTTGAAGCGATTGTACAGCGTGATTATCCGGTGATTTTTGGGACCTTATTTATCTTTACTTTGCTTGGGTTAATTTTGCGTTTGATCAGTGATGTGATGTATCAGGTGATCGACCCGCGGATTAACTTTGACTCGCGAGGTGCCAAATAATGTCACCGATCATGCGAGCGCGCTTGCAGCGTTTTAAGGAAAATAAACTCGGCTTCAGCTGCTTTATTATCTTTATTATTATTTTCATTTTGTCCTTAGGTTCAGAACTGATTGCTAACGATAAACCGTTGCTGGTGAGATATGACAGTTCACTATATGTGCCGGCATTTAAGACTTATCCGGAAACCACATTTGGTGGTGTGTTTGAAACTGAAGCAGATTATAAAGATCC
Organism: Acinetobacter sp. HA; assembly: GCF_000264725.1. NCBI lineage: Bacteria > Pseudomonadati > Pseudomonadota > Gammaproteobacteria > Moraxellales > Moraxellaceae > Acinetobacter > Acinetobacter sp. HA. The sequence goes on from NZ_AJXD01000067.1 coordinate 18,655, forward strand.
TGTCGTTCAGCAGTTAATCAATGCCAAGGGCTGGGCATTGTGGCCACTGATTGAATATTCCTACCAGACGCCAAACCTGGAACTGGCAGTGCCAGTGCCGTCTGAACCCACGTCACAAAACTGGCTAGGGACTGATGACCAAGGTCGTGATGTGTTGGCGCGAATCCTTTACGGTCTACGAATATCATTGCTGTTCGGCTTCGCACTGACCATCGCATCTGCAGTGATCGGCATTATAATCGGTGCGATTCAGGGCTACTATGGTGGCTGGATTGATCTGGCAGGGCAACGCGTTCTGGAAGTCTGGGGCGGCTTGCCGATGCTGTTTATGGTGATGATTCTGGTCAGCATGTTTACCCCAAACGTGTACTGGCTATTCCTGATCATGCTGCTGTTCGGCTGGACTACCCTGGTTGGTCTGGTGCGGGCTGAATTTTTACGGGCACGTAATTTTGACTATGTGCGTGCCGCACGTAGCCTTGGCGTTTCTGATCGTGCGATTATCTTCCGGCATATTTTACCCAATGCCATGAGCTCAAGTCTGTCACAGCTCCCCTTTATGCTGACGGCTAATATTACCGCTTTAACCGCATTGGATTTTCTTGGCTATGGATTGCCACCTGATGCGGCTTCACTGGGTGAATTGCTGTTACAAGGCAAAAATAATCTGAATGCGCCGTGGCTGGCTTTATCCGGCTTCTTTACGCTGGCGATAGTTCTATCTTTACTGATCTATATTGGGGAGGCGACGCGTGATGCATTCGATCCAAGACGTCAATAACGCAACACCGCTTCTACAGGTCGAAAATCTGCAGATTAGCAGTCATCAGGTACTGGTACAACAGCTGAGTTTTGAACTGTCTGCCGGGCAGACCTTGGCGATTGTCGGTGAAAGCGGTTCAGGTAAATCAATTAGTAGTCTGGCAATCTTGGGTTTGTTGCCAAGAAATTTAAAGGTACAAGGCCGGGCGGTATTAGATGGTCAGAATTTACTGACGCTTTCTCAGCTCCAATTACGTCAGACTCGCGGCAAGAAAATTGCCATGATCTTTCAGGAGCCGATGACGGCACTCAATCCCTTGCATCGGGTAGAAAAGATCATTGGCGAAACCTTGTTGTTGCAGGGCTGGTCTAAAGCCAAGGCACGAGAACGGGTGCTGGAGTTACTGAAGGATGTTGGTATTCCTGAACCTGAGGACAAACTGAGGCGTTATCCGCATGAATTATCTGGTGGCCAGCGTCAGCGCGTGATGATTGCCATGGCATTGGCACTAGATCCAGATATCCTGATTGCAGATGAACCAACTACAGCACTCGATGTCACCTTGCAAGCCCAGATTTTACATTTGCTGAAATCTTTACAGCAGAGTCGGCAGATGGCGATGATTCTGATCAGTCATGACCTGAATCTGGTGAGACGCTATGCTGATCAGGTGATTGTCATGAACAAGGGCTGCGTTGAAGAGCAAGGTGGAGTACCACAAATCTTTAATTCACCCCAATCAACTTATACCCAAGACTTGCTCAATCATGATTTTGGTCAGGCACTGCCTTTAGAGCAAACTGAAACCTTGCTCGAACTTAAGCAGGTAGAAGTCAAATTTCCCATTAAACGGGGTCTACTGAATCGCATTAAGGGCTATGTCACTGCTGTCGAACCGCTCAATTTAAGCATGCTGCAGGGACAATCGATTGGAGTGGTGGGTGAAAGTGGTTCAGGTAAAAGTTCACTTGCTTTAGCCATAGCACGATTGATTGAAAGCCACGGTCAAATCCTTTTGGAAAATCAGGATTTGAATCAATTGTCTGAAAAAGCTTTGCGACCATTACGTAGTAATTTTCAGGTCGTCTTCCAGGATCCATTTAGCAGTCTGAATCCGCGTATGACCATTGAACAGATCATTGGTGAAGGGTTGGGCTTGAAGGCGATGACCGAGGAGCAAATCCGTAGTCGTGTCGAGGAAGCTTTAGTGCGGGTAGAGCTGCCCGCATCTTTTAAAGACCGCTATCCGCATGAGCTTTCTGGGGGGCAGCGTCAGCGTGTATCATTGGCAAGAGCATTGATTTTAGAGCCAAAACTTTTAATTCTGGATGAGCCGACTTCTGCGCTGGACCGTACTACACAACGTGCAATTGTGAAACTGTTACGTCGTATCCAACAGGAAGAAGGAATTAGCTACCTGTTTATCAGTCATGACTTACAAGTGGTACGTGCACTCTGCCAGCAGGTTTTAGTACTGCATCATGCACAAGTTATGGAGGTTCAGGAGACTGAACAATTATTCCTGCACCCACAAACTGACTATACCCGCCAGTTAATTGCAGCCAGCCAATATTAAAACTACAAATCTTTTTAAATGAAATTGACATGGGTCATTGTCAATTTCTTGCTGACAGGGTATAACACCGACAGAATAAAAGCATAATGTTTAGGAAAAAAGTATGACACAACTGGCAGATTCAATTCAGATTCGTAATACCCTCTTTAAAAACCGTATCATCAAGGGAGCTATGAGCGAGGCACTCGCTAATGATGCTGGTCAGCCGAATGACTCACATTTGAAACTCTACGAAGCCTGGGCTAAAGGCGGGCTAGGTTGTGCGATTACGGGTAATGTCATGGTGGATTTTCGTGCCAAGAATGAACCGGGTGTTATAGTCGCTGAAACAGAACGTGACCTGAACAAACTCAAGGCTTGGGCAGAAGTTGGCAAACGTCATGGTATGGTACAACTGGTGCAGTTGTCACATCCGGGGCGTCAATGTCCGAAAGGGTTGAACCGGGAAACTGTAGCACCATCGGCAGTGCCATTTAGTCCGGCACTGGCTGTCAGTTTTGGTACCCCACGTGAACTGCGCGAAGATGAAATTCTGGATATTATCCAGCGTTTTGCAGCTTCTGCTGCAATTTGTGAAAAAGCAGGATTTGAAGGCGTACAGCTTCATGGTGCGCATGGCTATCTGATCAGTCAGTTCTTATCGCCATTGACCAATAAACGTCAGGATCAGTGGGGTGGCAGTATTGAAAACCGTACCCGTTTCTTATTAGAAATCTATAAGGCAGTGCGTGCTGCGACTTCAGAAAATTTCATTATTTCCGTTAAACTGAATTCGGCTGATTTCCAGCGTGGTGGTATCACCGAAGAAGATGTGATCTATGTCTTTAAAGCTATTGATGCAGTAGGCATTGACCTGATTGAAGTGTCCGGCGGTAGCTATGAAGCACCAGCAATGGCAGGCGTTAAAGCGGATAAACGTAAAGCTTCCACGATTGCCCGTGAAGCCTATTTCCTGGATTTTGCCGAAAAAATCCGTCAGGAAGTGAGCTGCCATATTATGGTGACTGGCGGTTTTAGAACTGCTGCTGGTATGAATGCTGCACTTGAGAGTGGTGCCTGTGATTTTGTTGGTATTGCCCGTCCGTTTGCAGTAGAAACTGATCTGGGGCAGAAGCTGGTAGCAGGGCAGGATGTACGCTATGCTGTAGAGAAGATTAAAACCGGTATTCCAATGATTGATAAAATGGCAATCATGGAAATCATCTGGTATGCCGCGCAGTTTAAACAGATTGCTCAAGGCAAACAGCCAAATCCAAAACTGTCACCATTAAAAGTTTTCCTGCATTATCTAAAAGGCAATGTCACTGCTGTGATTAAAGGACAGATTAATTCACGTAAATCTGCATAACCTGATCTACATATAAAAAGGCACCTTATGGTGCCTTTTTATATGCAACAGATTTAGCTGAATTGCACCGCTTGGGTCTGGAAAGGAAACAGGATTTTAGAGACCTGTTGTGTCGCCCAAAGTCCAAGCTGCTGATAATGACAATGTGGTGCTACATAAGGCGTGAGAATCTCCAGTTTTTCTTCATTATTGTCACAACGCTTTAGATGCAAGCGAAGTTCTTCCAGCTTATGCTGCTCTTGCCGGCTGATTATCGGTGTTTGCGTCCGTAGTGGATGTGAAGAAAGCCGTCGAGCCAGTTCTGGACCTTGAATCCAGTCACGAATTATCTGTTTCTCTGTGGCATTAAATACGCCAAACATCTTGCCATCTGGATCATCAATCAGTTTCCAGAAACGGCTTTGCTCTACAGACAGTCCACGTTGGATCCAGCCTTTATCCATCATGACCTGTAGAAAATCCTGAATCTGCTCAGGTTGTGACAGCCACTCATTGATGGTCTTACCACTAAACTGACATTTCTGGTTATGAATGTACTGACCAATTAAAGCTTTCTGCTGAAACAGTTTCAACACCTGGGCATCGAGATCCAACTCACGCACGATCTGAGTAGAACTCTTGCCTACATCATTCAGCAAGTAACCCTGTTTGACCATTTCCAGATAGCGCTCTGGGTGTTCTGCAGAACGGTATAGATCCAGGAAAGCTTGCAGGGATTTTTGCGCATGGCCATTATGCGCATTATCAATCGTGATGTGCACATTAAAGTAATGCGGATTGATACCGAGTTCAGCCAGTTCATAATTGGTAATCAATAAATGTAGCGGTAGTTGTTCATAGCCCAGATTAAAGCCAATCACCAGCGGTAAATATTCAGCTGGCGCATACGCCAAAGCCAACTGGACAGCTGCCTGTTCATAATAGCGGTCATCGAGTTGTTCGCTATAGGCAGTGAGTTCATAGTTATTTAGCAGATCCTGATACATGGTGACATGGTTGGTTTGTGGATGACCTAGCCCCAGCTCTTCCAGATAAATATGAATCAGGTCTTTAAGCGCAGGTTGATCCGCATGTTCCAGAGTAGAGTATAACCATGAGCCATCGACCATTTTTGTAGGTGCCACCCGGTAGAGAAATTCAAATGCATGCGATACCGTAGCAAAGTATTCACGTTGTCCGCCTTGTTTGCGACGGCTGAGATAATCCTGAAATATTCCACAAATTTTATGATGTTCTTCTAAAAAATGCGTAGCAGCATGTTTGGGTTGGTCGAGCCAGCTGATGGAACCCAGATCGATGTGCTGGATTAACTGACTGAGGTATTGTTCTGCCGAATCTGTTTTTGTTTTTTTAGAGATCTGCTCATCCAGAAAAAAATCCACCCAATCTTTGAAGCTTTTAGTTGGTTCTTGAACAAGATTCTCAAATGGGGGTGCAGTTAAACAAAACTCCGTACTCGTGAACATAATCTTATCCTTGCATATTGGCTCCTAACTTACCTTAGCCTTATGTGAAAGATCAGATGTTTGGTTTTTGTTCGATTTTATGGCGGAAAATACAAGGACTTTGCAAAAGTGCGTAAATTTTTAGAGGTTTATTATTTTGAATATATGGTAAAAATAAATCAAATTGAAGGCAATAAAAAAGCCCAGGTCACAATGCCTGAGCTTTTTTATGAGAAGATCATTTTAAGATAATCATCTCGAATATGGCGTCCCTACGGGGATTCGAACCCCGGTTACCGCCGTGAAAGGGCGATGTCCTAGGCCTCTAGACGATAGGGACTTAATAAAACTACTTTCTAAAAATTGGCGTCCCTACGGGGATTCGAACCCCGGTTACCGCCGTGAAAGGGCGATGTCCTAGGCCTCTAGACGATAGGGACGTTTCAGAGGTGGGCGTATAATAGGGTGAAAAATGGGGGGTGTCAAACGCATTTCTGCACTTTTTCTAGTTTTTTGAACCGAGTGCATAAAATTAAAACAATCTTAAGAAAATACTTGAAAAATACATGGTTTAAGCCGGATTTTTAAGCAATTCTAGAATTGTTTCTACCACCTGCGGATGGAGTAAATAACCAGTAATATCATGCGGGCGGTGAATATGTGTACGAATGCCGTGGTTAATAATTGCAGGTTGAAACTGAAATGGCGGTTGGGTAAGAGGCAAAGCGGTGAGGAAATCATCGGTTGAATAGAAATTTATCCAGTCGCCTGTAATTGCAGCAGGTCGTACAATCGGTTGTGGTAAATGTGACTGGATCACCTGGAATGCTAATGGTGATCCTAAAGTAATAAAACGCTGTACATTGAGTTCTGGATGCTGAATAAGATGATTATAGGCAATCACACTACCCAGAGAATGAGCAATTACAATACAAGGTTTACGACCGTTCAATTGCCGGGCGATCCGCTCATGAACTTCTTTCATGAAACCCGGATTGTCGAGATACAAATAGGTTTCAATAAGAAATTTTTGAAGCAAGCTACGATGCAAACTGGGAAAATAATTGAGCAATAACACGAAGTCCCGCAGCGCAACATTTTTGCTCAATGTAGTAATAAACTTGAATTTCTGTTTGAAATTCATGGAGTCATTCAGGTTGAGCAGGGGAAGATCGGAAATCACGGGTTTGCGCCAGCCAGGGCGTGGAACTGGTGCAGGAAGCTGAGGTTGAACAGGCTGACGGAACCGAAAGCTGGGCCATTGTTGTGGCATCAGGGTGCCAGCATTGAGGATGTTGCGGACGTTATAGCGAGAAAGCAAGTCCCCATAAAATGGAATGTGAATGTGACGTCGTAAATAACTGAATCTGGCATCGTGATGATGTTTGCGAATGCCTTTTTGAAGTATATGTAGCCAGCGCTGACGGATCGATGCAGCGCTATGATGTTGCTGATTCATTCCATGAATAAAAATAACTTTCATCGATACCTCACGGAGGTCGATCTATATATTCACAGTATAGAGAAAATTGCGGCAAGCCAAGCTGTACTTTTTGTGGTGTTCATGTGTAAATTACTTTGATAAAACAATCATTAACAGACAGTTGTATATTTATAAAAAAGTAGAAAAAGCAGTAAATTGATAGATACGGATCAAGGATTTTACTACATAGAAAAAAGATAGGAATAAAACGGTAAAAGTTAAATCCCGCTGTTTAAGTAAATCCTAAACTAATTCCAGCAGCGCTTTGATGACGTCGGGATGTTGGATATAACCATCAATATCATGCGGATGATAGATGGAGGTACGAATTTTCTGATTAATAATCGCCGGCTGAAACTGGAAGGGTGGTTCTGATAAGGGAAAGGCAGTCAGAAAGTCATCGCTACAATAAAAATTGATCCAGTCACCACGAATGGCCTCGGGTCGAGTCATCGGTTGCGGTAAATGTTCCTGTATTACACGAAAGGCCATGGGTGATCCGAGCGTAATAAAGCGCTGCACATTTAATTCCGGATGTAAAAGCAGATAATGATAGGCAATCACGCTGCCTAAGGAGTGTGCGATCAAGATACAAGATTTATTGTCATGTAGTCGCTGACCAATACGCTGATGAACTTGCTGCATGAATCTGGCATTGGCCAGATAGGAATATGTTTCAATCAGAAATTTTTTGATGAGCGTATCATGCAGATGGGGAAAATAATTGAGCAAGACCATAAAATCCCGTAAGGCTGTATTTCGGCTTAAGCTAGTAATAAATTTCAGCTTCTGGTTAAAAGTCAGAGCATCCTCAATATTTAATTCGGGAATCTTGCAAGTTTCAGCTAAATACTGATGAAAATGTGGCGGCGACGGTTGGGATTTAAGTGGCTGGCGCAAGGGAAAATGTGGCCAGTCTTGTGGTATTAAGGTACTGGCGTTCAATACATTATGTAAATGATGCCGTAACAGTAAATCTCCATAAAAAGGGATACGAACATGACGTTTGATATAGGCAAAACAGGCCTGTCGATGCGACTGTTCCAGACCATGTTTAAGCAGACTTAGCCAACGTTGCTTTAATGAAGCAGAACTAAAATTCTGCTTGTTCATCCCATGGATATAAATAATTTTCATCGACACACCGCTGTGGCTGCCTGAAACATATTCAGTATAGATAAAAAAAGAGCAGCCGGAGCTGCTCTTTTTTTAGCGCTAAGATTTAAGCTTTATTGTGATAAAACTTATAATAGCTGGCATAGCAAAGTCCAATAAACACCAGACAGCCAAAGAAACTGATTCGCATTGTTGGATCAAATACCATACTGATACAGGTAATCAGACAGAACAGGAAACCCAGAATCGGCACAATCGGGAACAACGGTGCAGCGAAAGCAAGATCTTTAGCTGTCTTCCCTTGTTTGTACCATTCACGGCGGAAGTTGAACATACTCAGACAGATACTCATCCAGACCACCACCATGGTAAAGGCTGCAATACCCAACAGGTTAGTGAAAATGGTTTCTGGTGCAAACTGTTCAGACAACAGACCTGGCATACCACCAATCATGGTTACGATTACCGCAATGTAAGGAATACCGCGTGCATTCACTCTTGAGAACATGGCTGGTAATTGTTTGCTATAAGACAATGACCACATCATACGGGAAGCAGCAAATAAACCTGAGTTTGCAGCAGACAACAGTGCGGTGATAATTACAAAGCGAATAACGTCTTCAGCGTATGGAATACCAATGTGCTGGAATACGGTCACGAATGGGCTACTACTTACACCTTCAGCAGCAAGACCTGCTTCTTGATGTGGTAATAGACATGTCACCACGACAATCGTACCTACAAAGAAAATCAATAGACGGAAAATTGCGGTATTGATGGCTTTCGGTACGTTTTTGGCAGGATCTTTGGTTTCACCAGCGGCTACACCAATCAGTTCTGTACCTGAGAAGGCAAAGTTGACAATCAGCATTGTTGTGAAGATGGGGAACAGGCCTTCAGGGAACCAACCCTGAGCTGTCAGATTGCTAAACAGCGGCGCAGTTTCCTGACCTGCATAACCCAGTACACCAAATATGGCCAATAATCCCAGCAGGATAAAGGCAATAACAGTGACAACTTTAATGAGGGCCAGCCAGAATTCGGATTCTGCAAACCAGCGGGTCGAAATCATATTCAGTGTAAACACAAGCGCACCAAAGACCAGTGTCCACATCCACATGGAGCTGTCCGGGAACCATTCCTGCATCAATAAAGCTGCAGCGCTAAATTCGGTTCCCAGTGTCACTGACCAGGTCAGCCAGTATAACCAGGTAATGGTATAACCTGTGCCCGGTCCAATATAACGTTTGGCATAAGCACCAAATGAACCAGATTCAGGCATATGTACGGCAAGTTCACCCAGACATAGCATAACCATGTAAGCGATGATACCGCCGAGGAGATAAGCAAGAATGGCACCTACAGGCCCCGTTTGTGCAATGACTTCACCCGACCCTAAAAATAGGCCGGTCCCGATTGCGCCACCAAGCGAAATCATGACCAGATGTCGAGTACTCATAGCGCGTTTTAAAGGCGCAGAATTGCCCTGATGCGTAGCATCATTCGGAGATGAGTGCATAGGAAATACGAAATACTTCAAAGGAATGAAGCGAGCTATTGTAGTCAAAAACTACAAATCTGCAATCAAATAATAGTAATTCTGAATAAGTGCTGATCGTATGAGATCAATAAATGGCGTCCCTACGGGGATTCGAACCCCGGTTACCGCCGTGAAAGGGCGATGTCCTAGGCCTCTAGACGATAGGGACGTTGCGAGGTGATAGCTATGTTAAGGACTAAGCTAAGCTTTGTCAAAAGGCTTTTTGCTAAAAATGAATTAACAGATTAAACATTAAACAAGAACAAAGGATTAACGTGATTTCTGATTTTAAACTAGCGTATCCATCAGTTTATAGCATCAGAAATCGACATTAAAACCTCAAATTCCCGTCAATTTACAGGAGTTTAAGCAGTGTGGATTTAATGGTCAGGTGTTTGGGATTCGGCCGGTTGACTGGCTGGAACCATTTGTTCCGCAGGTGCTTCGGTTTTATCTTCACGATTGACGATATAGAGGTACAGTGCGGAAGGCGCTAAAATCACTAAAACCAGTAAGATCTTTTTTAACATGGCACAAATGCAAGAGATGAAATTGCAGTAATTATAGCCTAAGCAAATTAAAAAGAGCACCTGAGTGCTCTTGTCCATGAGTTAGAATTTAAAAGTGATATCTGCGATAAATTGGCGGCCAATTTCAGAGTACAGTTTGCTTCCACTCACATATAAATTATTGCGGTTAGTAATATTATTGACCGTTAAGCCAAAAATCGCTGAATAATCTTTTGAAACTTTCCAATCATAGGTGGTGCGCACATCCCATGTAAAACGAGGTTTTACATCTTGTAGCGTATAAGTATCGATTTTAACGCCATCATGCACCACTTTGTCAGCAGAGCTCGCTTCTAGCACTTGCTCATAGGTGTCTTTATAGCTAAAGAAGTTGGAAATTTTTAAAGGAAGAGAATCAAAGCCAATATTCCACATGACACGTGCAGTAATCGGTTGGTTATAGTTTGATGCAGGACGGTCACCATAAGGCATGATTTTGCCATCATAGGAAATCAGCTCCTGAAGATCTTCTTCGGTAAAGTTTTCCGTATAATCTGGTGCGCTACGGTACACCTCCGAGTAATTGACCGCTAAGCCTAAATTATGTTGAGTGCCTTTAAATTTAAGTGGCTCAATCGTATTAAGTTCTAGCGTTACGGTATCATTTTCGCCATAACCGCTGTTATCAAACTCATAAGAATAAGTAAAATAGTCATTTGGAATATCAGTTCTATTACGGGTGATTTCATCATCATACTGACGATTCACCCATTTTAAGCTAAGATTGGTGTTTTTAAATTGGCTATTAAACCCAAGGACAAATTCATCTGCAAATGGGGTTTTAAGATCCTTGCGGCGTGTATCATTGGCTGAAACTTTTGCTTCTTCAACCCATTCAGAATTTTGATCAGCACGGCTGATGTCAAAATCTAATGAGGTCAGATGTTGACGCAAGTCCGTCATATACGTTGGGGCATTATAGTAGCGGTTCCAACCTGAAGTCAGGGTTAATAATTTATTGGAAAAAGGCTGATAACTAATGCTGCTACGTGGTGCAAAGTTAAGATTATTATTTGATTCATCATAATCAGCACGCACACCTAAACGGGCATTGAGGTTGTTCCAGCGAATATTATCTTCTAGATACAAGGCTGCTTGATGATATTGACCAGCAAAGCTGCCTGCTTTGTATACATTACCCTTTTTAAAGTATTGGCCATCAAAGACCGTAGGGACTTTATTGTTCAGGAATACAGCTGTGGTATTTTCATCGCAGAGGGGATCATTGATTTGACATTGTTGACCTTTGAGATCAAACAAGTTTTGGGTTTTCCCTGATGTTACGCCATAGAAAGTTGAAAAATCTTTGGTACGTTCCCATTGCACATCATCATAATGATAGGCAAAACCGGCGCTGATTTGATGGTCGGTGTCTGCAAATTTAAAGTTATTAAATAGCGCATTTAACCCATAACTCACAGAAGATTGTTTTAAATCAATATCTGCAGAGGTTGCACCTTCCCATACTTTTTCAGTATTCGCCCAGTCTTTGCTCCCTGCTGCATATATCCAGTTCATACCGCGATCAGATGATGATTCACGTGCATTGTCAATTTGCTGGTAATTGAGCTGGTGTATTAATTGTCCCCAATCTTGTTTTTGTTGCATCTCTGCGAAAATCAAAGCTGATTGATTATTAGTGCTGCTGTGAGAGTTGCGACGTTTGTCTGCGTAAGTATTGTCTTCCAAATCACCTAAAGCGAAACCGAATTTCATACTGGTGTCTGCATTTGGATCGACATACAAGGTTCCGCCGACATTGGTGTTACGTTTTTCTTGATCAATTTGTTTTGGTACAGGTAAGCCACTTTCAACAGGAATTGTTGATTTACGTTGTGAAGCATAGAGATCGAACCCATAGACCTCTGAAAGCTTAGCAAAAATATTGGCACTAACACCTTGGCGAACATACTCTTTTTGGTTTGACTGGGTTGATGCACCTTCAAAGAGTCCTTTGTCTGCAGCAGTTTTTAAGTGGTAGCGGTTCCAGTCACTTTCTGTATAGTCATAAGTGATGCTACCATGGACTTTGCCAACTTCAGATTTAGGTGCACAGGTTTCTGCCTGAACCACACCACCGGTGAAGCCACCGTGTTTTGCACTAATGTTGCTGTCTAATACTTCTAAATTACACAATAAATCGGTGTTGATTGCCACACCTTGTGAACCGCCAGACACTGCACCGTAGTTGGTTGTTCCTGAACCAGCAGGGTCGAGGTTATTGCTGTTGCTGACGCCATTGACCACAAATTTATTATTAAATGATTGTGCACCATGAATCGAAATTTCAGTCGGTTTTAAATCAGCTTGTGAGCTGGCTGCCATATGTTCATTGCTAAACTGCACATTCGGATTTACTTTTAAAAAGTCAGTAATATTTTTAGAGCTATTCGGCGTCTTTTCTAAGTCTTCTTTTGAATAAATGGTTTTTCCAAATTCATTTTCTTGCTGAACTTCAATAATAATCGTGTTGAACTTAACCGTAGCTTCATTAAGGATGGATTCTTGATAATTTGATTCTTCTGCAAAGCTAGAGGTTGATAATGTTGTTAGAACTGCAATAGAAAGTGTTGAATAAGCAAAACGCATGAGAAGGGTTGAATCTGTAAAAGATAATGAAAGTGATCATCATTAACTTTGGTGTAATAATCAATAATAATGAGAATTATTTGCATTAATGGGTTTTTTATGTGTACGGAATTTAATCGGCTTAAATAGCTGAATAATAGAAATAAAAAGACAGAGGAAAATAGATGGCGTCCCTACGGGGATTCGAACCCCGGTTACCGCCGTGAAAGGGCGATGTCCTAGGCCTCTAGACGATAGGGACTTAATAAAACTACTTTCTAAAAATTGGCGTCCCTACGGGGATTCGAACCCCGGTTACCGCCGTGAAAGGGCGATGTCCTAGGCCTCTAGACGATAGGGAC
>NZ_AJXD01000068.1:0-9685 GCF_000264725.1 Acinetobacter sp. HA
AAAAAAGCCTTTACAGATAGGTTTGTGCAACAAAGCCGTTGTGAATCACTCTTTGTCCATGATGTATTTTTATTTTACGACAGCACGAACAATTAATCCTTGAGTGATTTGCTCGCCCCCCTAAATTAGCTGCGTGTCATTTTTTGTTCAACTGTTGTTGGTCGCATTTCGTTATTCACCGATAAACGGTATATACAAGTTCTACCTCATTTTTCTTGATAATTGAGATAGAATCATCTCAGTCTCTTGAATGCTTTAAACTGAATGCATAGCCTAACTTTTCAACATCTCCTGTCTGCTTCAAATAGTTCCCCGCATGCCATTTTGGAAGCATTGCGCTCCCTGGATCATGCTGTATATTTATATGACAACGGTACGCCATTTATTGCCTGCTGTGCTGAACGTTATACAGTTATACAGGATGATATTATACAAACTTATCAGGCTGTTTCTTTTAATCAGTATGAAGTCGTTGCGCCAGATTTAACTATTAATTTCACGTCTAAATCAACCTCGGACTCTACAAGATTTAATGGCGGCTTTGTAGGATTCATTTCTTATGACTACGCAGCTCAGCAGCAAGTTCATTATAGACAGCGCCAGCAGCCAGCACTTTTTATTGGGCAATTCTCTACTTATTTAGAACTCAACCCTCAAGGATGGATTTTTAAAAGTAGTGATCCTCAAGCGAAACATATTTTTCAGCAGATTCAGGCTTTACTTGATCAATTCCAGGATAAGTCTGAATTTAATTTAGTTTCTCCATGTACAGCGCGTTGGAATAAATCGGCTTATCAGGAGGCTTTCAGTCAGGTTCAGGAATATATCAAAGCTGGTGATTGTTATCAGATCAACCTGACTCAAGAATTTTCAGCACAAGCTAAAGGCTCTGTGTTAGCTACAGCAGAACAATTTTGGCAGCTAACCAATGCACCTTATGCTGGTTATTTACGCGTAGGTGAGTTTGAGCTGTTAAGTTGTTCACCAGAACTGTTTATTGAGTTTCAATCTGAGCGACGGATTATTACCAAACCGATCAAAGGCACGATGCCGCGTTATATAGATCCAATATTGGATGAGCAGTCCAAACAGACCTTAAAAAATTCTGAGAAAGATCAAGTTGAAAATGTGATGATCGTGGATTTATTACGTAATGATTTAAGTGTTTATGCGGAAACTGGCTCAGTTAAAACACCAAAGCTGTTCAATATTGAAAGCTTTAATCAAGTTCATCATATGGTTAGTGAGGTACAAGCTACATTAAAAAAAGATGTAAATCCATTTAATGTTTTAATGTCCGCCCTTCCTGGCGGATCTATTACTGGTGCACCTAAAATCCGTGCCATGCAGATTATTGAAGAACTTGAAGATGCGCCACGAGGTGCATATTGTGGCTCAATGGGGTATTTTAATTTTGATGGAACTGGTTCCTGGAATATTCTGATCCGCTCAATACAGAAATACCAAAATGAGATGTCACTATGGGCTGGTGGCGGGATTACCATTTCATCAGACTGCGATGCCGAATATCAGGAATGTTTTGATAAAGTCGAAGCTATGTTGAATCTACTCAATACTTGGTACACACCTGAATAAATAAAAAAACGACTCAATTGAGTCGTTTTTTTATGAATCTCTCCCCTTGATGAGCATTGCTCCGCAAGGGATAGATTCACTTAAACTAAAATCTCATTTTTCAATGTAGCAATCAAACGTTGATTTTGCTCATCTGTACCAATGGTAATACGTAAGAACTGATTGATACGTGGTTTATTGAAATAACGCACAATAATTCCACGCTCACGCAATTCAGTCGCTAACTCGCCTGCATCTTTGCTTGGCAGTGATGCAAAAATGAAATTAGCACTTGATGGTAAGACTTTAAATCCAAGTTCATTAAGTTGTGCTGTTAATTTCTCACGGCTCGCAATCACTTTGGCATTTTGCGCTTCAAAGTATGCTTGATCTTCAAAAGAAGCCACTGCTGCTGCAATGGCAAAACGATCCATTGGATAAGAATTAAAGCTGTTTTTAACCGCTTCCAATGCTGCAATTAAATGTGGCTGCGCAATCGCAAAACCAACACGTAAACCTGCTAATGAGCGGGACTTAGAGGTGGTTTGGCAGACCACCAAATTCTCATATTTTTCAACCAGACTCACTGCTGATTCAGCACCAAAATCCACATAGGCTTCATCAATCACCACAACCGAATTTGGATTAGCTTGAAGCACTTCTTCAATTGCAGATAAACCCAGTGCAATACTGGTTGGTGCATTTGGATTGGTAATAATGATGCCGCCATTTGGCTGTTTATAGTCATCGACTACAATTTCAAAATCATCATTGAGTGGCAGAACTTTGGTTTTCACCCCAAAGAACTGACTATAAACTGGATAGAAACTGTAGGTAATATCTGGATAGAGCAATGGCAATTCTTGAACGAAGAATGCTTTGAAAATATGCGCTAAAACTTCATCCGAACCATTGCCGACAAAGACTTGCTCAACGGGCACACTTTGCTGTTTCGCAATCGCTTGCTTCAGTTCAGAGGCATCAGGGTCAGGATACAAACGTAAAACATCCGCACCATTTGCCAAGACATTCTGCACTGCTTCCACCACTTTTGGTGACGGTGGATATGGGTTTTCATTGGTATTTAATTTTAAAAGATTTTGGATTTTAGGCTGTTCACCTGGTGTGTACGGCTCAAGCTCACGTACTTCAGGACTCCAAAAACGCATTTGTTCTATAGTGATCTTTGACATCTTTGTTCTCTTATTAGCCCTCTCCTAACCTCTCCCGAAGGGAGAGGGATCTCCAAACTCTTACATATTGCTTTACTAGATAATTAATTCAATCATGTAATCTCCCTCTCCTGAGCAAGTTTTAAAGCACTGCTTTAAAATGAAACGCAAGTGAGAGTTAGGGAGAGGTTTTATATTTTTAATTACTGATAACGATAACGTGCAGAACGTGCATGTGCATCAAGATTTTCTTCTTGCGCCAAGATATCAGCAGTTTTCGCTAAAGTTTTCACGCCTTGTTCAGAGCACATAATCAGACTTGAACGTTTTTGGAAATCATATACGCCCAGTGGTGATGAAAAACGTGCTGTCCCTGAGGTTGGCAATACGTGGTTTGGACCTGCACAGTAGTCACCAATCGCTTCAGGCGTATAACGACCCACGAAAATGGCACCAGCATGACGAATATCTTCAGCCATTTCTTCGGCTTCATCTAAACACAGCATCAAATGTTCTGGTGCCACTTGGTTAATGAGTTCAGCACCTTCCGCACGGTCTTTCACTAAAACTAATGCACCACGGTTCTCGATAGACGTACGTGCGATCTCAGCTTTTGGTAAAGCTTCTAAGTGTTTTTCAATCCATTCGCCGACTGCATTTAACAGAGCTTCATCAGGTGTAATGAATACTGCTTGCGCAACCGTGTCATGCTCAGCTTGTGACAATAAATCCATTGCCAGCCACTCAGCATTATTTTCACCTTCTGCATACACTAGAATTTCAGAAGGTCCGGCAATCATATCGATACCGACTTGACCAAATACCGCACGTTTTGCCGCAGCAACGAAACGGTTACCGGGGCCTGTGATTTTATCTACAGATGGAATGTTTTCTGTACCATAGGCTAATGCTGCAACCGCTTGCGCACCACCAATGGTAAATACACGGGTCACGCCTGCCAAATATGCTGCTGCAAGTACCAATGGATTCAAGTCACCATTTGGCGCAGGTACCACCATAATAATTTCAGGTACACCTGCAACATGGGCAGGTACTGCATTCATCAATACTGAAGATGGATACGATGCCAAACCGCCCGGTACATAAATACCCACACGATCAAGTGGTGTGACTTTTTGACCTAAGGTATTACCTAAAGCATCGACATAGGTCCAGCCATCTTGCTTTTGTGCTTGGTGGAATTCACGTACACGGTTGGCAGCGAGTTCTAAAGCTTCACGCACTTCAACTGTTAAACCATCAAAGGCAGCTTTCAATTGTTCTTGAGTCAGTTCCAGATCTGAAAATTGATGCGCTGGATGTCGATCGAACTGCTGAGTAAGTTTAAGAACATGAGCATCACCATGCTGACGCACATCAGCAATGATTTGATCTACGGTTTTTAAAAGTTCAGGATCACTCACTGTTTCAAAAGCTAACAAGTCAGCAAATACCTGCTTGAAGTTTTGATCTTGAGTCGATAAACGTCGCATCAATTTACCCACAAGGTTGATATGGAAAAGATTAGTTTACCTGTTTTAACAGGCTTTGTGGTTATCTATCTACTTTCTTGAGCATGAGTTTTATTGGAAATAGCATTCGGCAAAATTGATGATTTCTCTAAACTCTCTATCAAATTCTGAATATAAAAAAACCGTCCTTGCAGACGGTCTTTTAGAACAATAAAAATTAAGCTTTTTTCGATTGTTCACGTGCTTCAACGGCTTGTTCAAGCTGTGCCAAAATTGGATTTAACAACGCTTGTTTACGCTTAAAGCTGGCTTTATTGACGATCAAACGTGAAGATACTTTACAGATCTCTTCCAGTGGCTCAAGACCGTTAGCACGAAGGGTATTACCAGTATCGACAACGTCAACAATATAATCACCCAGACCCACCAATGGTGCAAGTTCCATAGAACCATAAAGCTTGATCACATCAACCTGCTCACCTAAGCTTGCATAGTACTGACGAGTCAGGTTTACATATTTGGTCGCGATCTTGAGACGGCCTTTCGGACGTTCCATACCAACCTTGCCTGCTGTCATCAGTTTACAGTTGGCAATTTTTAGATCTAATGGCTCATAGACATTTTGCGCGCCATGCTCCATCAACACATCTTTACCTGCCACACCGATGTCTGCTGCGCCATTTTCAACATAGGTTGGCACATCAGAAGCACGTAAAATCAGAATACGAACGTGTTTATGGGTTGTCGGGAAAATTAGCTTTCGAGACTTATCCGGGTCTTCCAGCAGGTTAATATCTGCCGTTTCAAGTAACGGTAGAGTTTCTTTTAAAATACGGCCCTTACTTAATGCTAAAGTTAAACCATGATCAAAATTGCCCATTACGTCAAAGTTTGGATCATCGTTTCTCATATCGCTCATTAACTTACTCGCTTAATTTGGGCGCCTAAACCTTGTAACTTCGCTTCGACATCTTCATAACCGCGGTCAATATGATAGATACGGTCAATCACTGTTTCCCCTTCAGCGGCAAGCGCTGCCAATACCAAAGAGAATGAAGCGCGTAAATCTGTCGCCATCACTGGTGCTGCAGAAAGTTTTTCCACACCCGTCACCACAGCATCATTACCTTCAACCTGAATATTTGCCCCCATACGAGCCAATTCAGGAACATGCATGAAACGGTTTTCAAAAATCGTTTCGGAAATTGTCGCAAAACCGCGGCCAATTGCATTCACTGCCATTAGCTGAGCCTGCATATCTGTTGGAAATTCTGGATGCGGCAAAGTACGGAAGCTGACAGCTTTCGGGCGTTTACCCATCATATCCAGTTCGATCCAGTCGTCACCACGTGTAACTTCTGCACCCATTTCTTCAAATTTTTCCAATACTGATTCAAGCAGGTTTGGATCTGTATTCGTTGTTTTTACTTTACCGCCCGTGATCGCAGCAGCTGCCAGATATGAACCGGTTTCAATACGGTCAGCAACCACAGCATATTCACAGCCGTGTAGTCTTTCAACACCAGTGACAATCAGCGTATCTGTGTCTAAACCTTCAATCTTGGCACCCATTTTAATCAGCATTTGCGCAAGATCGGTAATTTCAGGTTCACGTGCTGCATTACGGATTGTCGTTACGCCATCTGCCAGCACAGCCGCCATTAGAATATTTTCGGTACCACCCACAGTCACCATGTCAAAGACAACTTCGCCACCTTTCAGACGACCATCAACTTTGGCATGGACATAACCAGCTTCAACCTGAATTTCAGCACCAAGCGCTTCCAAAGCTTTTAAATGCTGATCAACAGGACGAGAACCAATCGCACAACCACCAGGTAAAGACACCTGTGCACTACCGTAGCGCGCCAGCAATGGACCAAGCACCAAAATGGATGCACGCATAGTTTTTACTAACTCATATGGTGCAAACTGGTTATCCAGGGTTGAAGTATCCGCAACAACAGTATCACCTTCATATTTCATGGTGATCCCGAGACCGGCAATAAGTTTAACCAGTGTGTTTACATCTTTCAGATTAGGCACATTGGTCAAGGTAATGGGAGTATCTGCAAGAATCATTGCAGCCAGTAGTGGAAGTGCTGCGTTTTTCGCACCGGAAATACGCACTTCACCTTCGAGCTTATTGCCGCCCTGAATTAAAAATTTATCCATTAATCTATTAAGCTCCAAATAAGCTTGCTTTGCGCCATTCTTCTTTGGTCATTGCGCGAATTGTTACGGCATGGACTTCACCACTGGCGATATAAGAATTGAGAGGAGCATAAACAGCTTGTTGTCGAGCAACTGGTCGCTTACCATCGAATTGATCATCCACAATACGGAGATCATATTTGCCGCCCTGACCACTCACAGCAATGTCAGCCTCTGGGAACGCGGCTTTTAAGATTTCAGCGAGCTGTTCATTATTCATCACAAGACCTCTTATAGGACTAAGGGTGTAAAACGGATCATTTTACTATAAATAAAAAAATAATTCATTAGTCACATACATTATATATATAAAAAAGAGGCTTTTAAAAACCTCTTTTTCCATTCTGCCCGATTATAAAGCCAATGGCTGATAATTCAGGTTCATTTTTCGATATCGATCAATTTGTTTTTTTAATTTTTCTGTCAAAAGCTTGATCGAGGTATACATATCATCGGCATTGGCATGCGCAAAAAATTCGATTCCCGGTAATCTGATAATCGCTTCCGCAATATGATTACTGCTTCCTTTTTTAGAGCGTTTATCAATCTGATGATCTTTTGAAAGTTTAACCTGCATACTGTTCACTTGATCCAGATGTTTAGTCATCTGCTGGAACTTTGTTTTTATAGTATCTTCAATTGCTGGCGTAATAGATAAATGATGTCCACGAATTGTTATTTGCATAGTTCTATCCCTCAACTTCGTTAGGATTAGACGAGTCACAGTCAAATGATTCGATGACAATAACCAATGCAAGGTTACAGTTCAGAAATTGGATCAAATCATTTTACGGTTCCTCAAAAGAAAAAGAGATTCATCATAGTGTCATGATGAATCTCTAGAATAGTCAGATTTTAAAACTTAGATCAAGACCTTTCGTTCAGAAGATGAAGGAATATGTAACGATTCACGATATTTAGCGACTGTACGTCTTGCTACATCAATACCTTCCTCTTTTAACATATTGGCAATTGCATTATCCGACAACGGCTTACGTATATTTTCCTCAGAAATCAATTTCTTAATCTTGGCACGAATCGCAGTTGAAGATGCTTCCCCACCCGAAGTCGTACCGACATGACTGGAAAAGAAATATTTCAATTCAAAAAGGCCACGCGGTGTCAGCATGTATTTATTGGTTGTTACCCGAGAAACAGTAGATTCATGAAGTTCAACTTCTTCAGCAATATCACGTAATACTAGAGGTTTCATCCCTTCAGCACCAATTTCTAAAAAAGCTTTTTGGTGTTCGACAATACAAGTGGCTACTTTTAACAAAGTCTTATGACGTTCATCGATACTTTTAATGAAATTTTTGCTTCCAGCATCTGGTTTCTTAAATATTGATTGTCATCACTTTGATCAGCACGACGGATCATATTGGCATAAAAAGAATTTACACGTAGTTTTGGCATCACGTCAGGATTCAACATTACCTGCCAGCAGTCATTCTTTTTCAACACGACAACATCGGGCACCTGATAATCAGATTCGCGATCTTCAAATTCCAGACCAGGATGGGGTTTTAATGTTTTAAGTAAATCTACTGCACAGCGCAACTGATCTGGATTCAAACCAGTTTGCTTAATCAGCCGAGGTAATTCATTGGTAATGAGCAGTTCATAGTGTTGTAGCAGCTTGATCGCATCATTACGACAAGGTGTGGAAGCGGACAAATTATCTAGCTGAACCATCAGGCATTCAGCCAAATTGCGCGAACCGACACCAATAGGCTCTAATCGTTGAATATGTTTGAGTACTACAAGGACTTCATCATCTTCAATTTCCTCCTCATAGCCCATACTTTGTAACAAGTGTTGAACTGAGGTGGTAATTTCCGAAATTTCGACTTCAAGAAAGCCCTTATCGTCCAAGGAGTCGATAATGCAATGTGCAATCAACTTATCAATTTTAGAAAAATGTAGCAGATTTACCTGTTCAATCAGATGTTGCTGCAGGCTTAAATGTCCCTGCCGATTATCCTCACGTTCTTCGTATTCAGCTGCACCTAAACTAGTGGGCTGATGGGTATATACATCATCCCAATCAGTATCCACAGGCAAATCATCAGGCAAATGATCTGCATTCAATTCATTGGTTAAGTCTTTTTGGTCATGCTCAACTTCAGAAGTAGATAAACTTTCTAAATTTGATTGTTCTTCAACTTTTTCCAGTAAAGGATTACTATCTAACTGTAACTGGATTTCCTGTTCAAGTTCTAGACTCGACAGTTGCAATAATCGAATTGCTTGCTGTAATTGTGGAGTTAATGACAGCGAGTTCGCAACTTTTAAGCCCACTGATAATTTCATTGTTACCCCTCATTATTCAAACCGCGCTTTATAAGCAATTTTTATGCCGCTTATTTTTTTATAACATAGATTTGTTAAATTACATACAATTCCTTGTATTTTTTATGCACTATTTAAGCTATTCATTTTAAATATTAATATTAATTAGTATCTTATTTTTATCAAATGATCTTATTTGCTTTTAAAAATTCGAAATAAATTAAAAAATTACATAAAAAAACACCCCCTGTCATTTGACAGAGGGTGTTTAGAATAATGAGCTGGCGATGACTTACTCTCACATGGGAAACCCCACACTACCATCAGCGCTAAGAGGTTTCACTTCTGAGTTCGGGAAGGGATCAGGTGGTTCACTCTTGCTATGGTCGCCAGCACAACTGTTTATGACTTTGCGTTTGGTCTTATTTAGATGCCAATGCTTGGTCAAATGAGTTTAACAGATAATATCTGAGTTGCAGTATTTTGTTCTTTAGCGTTCACTAAATCAAGTTTTTGTTTGATCGTTAGATCAATATGAAATCAATTGAGCGTTATACAACAACTGTTTGGGTGTTGTATAGTCAAGCCTCACGAGCAATTAGTATTGGTCAGCTTCACATATCGCTATGCTTCCACATCCAACCTATCAACGTCGTAGTCTTCAACGGCTCTTTAGGTGACATAAAGTCACAGGGAAATCTTATCTTGAGGTAGGCTTCCCGCTTAGATGCTTTCAGCGGTTATCCCTTCCGAACATAGCTACCCGGCGATGCGACTGGCGTCACAACCGGTACACCAGAGGTTCGTCCACTCTGGTCCTCTCGTACTAGGAGCAGATCCTCTCAAATTTCCAGCGCCCACGGTAGATAGGGACCGAACTGTCTCACGACGTTCTAAACCCAGCTCGCGTACCTCTTTAAATGGCGAACAGCCATACCCTTGGGACCTGCTTCAGCCCCA
>NZ_AJXD01000069.1:0-5781 GCF_000264725.1 Acinetobacter sp. HA
AATAATGTGAAGAAGTGGCAAATTCCACAAGTGATCAACACGGATAAAGCACCCACATATGGACGTGCTTTATCACGGTTAAAACGGGAAGGTAAATGTCCACCAGACCTTGAGCACAGGCAGATTAAGTATAAAAATAACGTGATTGAATGTGATCATGGCAAGCTAAAGCGGATCATCAGGGCCACATTAGGATTCAAATCTATGAAGACGGCTTATGCCACAATTAAAGGTATTGAAGTCATGCGTGCACTACGTAAAGGACAAGCATCGTCATTTTATTATGGTCAGCCTCAGGGTGAAGTGTGTCTAATCAACAGGGTTTTCGGTCTCTAAGTACTTTTTAAAGGAAACATCATCGACTCAAATCTCTATTTGCAACAGTGCCGTTCCTCCTACCACAGTAGAGCCTATCGTTTTTTCAACGGGCATAGGCTCGCCAGTAATCATGGATTCATCAATAAAACTTTGGCCGTGAATAACTTCACCATCGACAGGGATACGCTCGCCTGGTCTAATCTCTACAATCGTTCCTGTTTGAACTTCGGCAATCGGAACTTCTATCACCTGATTATTGAGCTGTATTCTGGCAACTTTAGGCTGCATTCCAACTAGATGTTGAATTGCTAAAGACGTTCGGCCTTTTGCCTTGGCTTCAAAAAATCTACCTAATAGAATTAAAGTGATAATAACCGCTGCAGCTTCATAATAAACATTGACCGTGCCTTGTGGCAGGACACTTGGAAAGAAAGTAGCAACCACTGAATAAAGATAAGCAGCCAATGTTCCTACAGCCACCAAGGAATTCATGTCTGGTGCTAAGCGGAATAAACTTGGGATGCCCTTTTTAAAGAAGCGTCGGCCTGGAAAAATTAATGCTACTGTGGTCAAGAAAAATTGCATTAACCAGCTATTTTGTTGGCCAATGTTATCCATCATAAACGTATGAAAGGCGGGAATCAGGTGTGATCCCATTTCTAAAATAAAAACGGGTAGAGTCAATAAGACTGACAAAATTAAATCTTTTTTAAGTTTTTCTAATTCAATATTTTTTTTATCTTGAAAGCTTTCCGTAGTTTGATGAACTGACTTTGCTTCAAACCCTGCTTTGGTGACAGCCTGAATTAACGAGTCACGAGTGACAGATGAGCTTGCCTGAATAGTCGCTTTTTCAGTAGCCAGATTTACATGAGCTGATTCCACACCCTCAACAGATTTTAAGGCCTTTTCTACTCGACCTACACAAGAAGCACATGACATACCCTCAATCGTAAGCTCTATTGGTTGCAGCGCTTCCACTTCGTAGCCTGCTTTTTCTACGGCTTTAATTAAAGTAGCGCGATCAAGTGGTTGATGCGCATAAATGACTGCTTTTTCGGTAGCCAGATTTACATGAGCCGATTCAACACCCTCAACAGATTTTAAAGCTTTTTCCACACGGCCTACACAAGAAGCACATGTCATCCCCTCAATCTCTAATGTTTCACTGTAGTGTGGCGTATCAGTCATTTCGGTACTCATATACGATCTCTATCATTTAGATATGCTGAGTTCTATATGCGAAGATCAGCTCGAACCAAGATTAGGGGGAATTCAGGGATTACTTTTATTTCAAGCAAGTACAGGTTTTATCTGTACGATGAGGAAAATAAGAGAGAGTAAAAGTGGTAAGGAATTCCCACTGTTACTCTAACAGAGATTAAGCAGGATCAGCTGTAAATCCACGCTCACTGAGAGTGGCAATGACTTGATCCTGACTCACCGTTGTGTTGATTTCAACAATACGGTTTTGTAAATCAATATCGAGTGAGGCATTCGAGTCGAGCTCTTTAATTGCGGTAGTAATGCCGCGTGCACAACCACCACAAGTCATATTAGCGATGTGAAATTTCATATGTTGCTCCTTTTTAACAAAACATTTGTTTAAAACATTAGAACAGTAACTCTAAACTTTCACCATACAACCAGCCTTTTTCTGAATCAGTTACTCGCTGTAACTTGGTCTGTTTACAACCTTACAGTTTTCTTCAGAGTATTCCAAAGAAGAGTGTTCTAATGACTACAGTAAAAGTACTTAACCAACATTAATGTGACTTTAAAATGACATTTTTGTCATCTACGATCACTCTGAAATTTATAAGATTAGTTATTTCAATCAATGGTAGTGAACTGAATAGATGAGACCGTTATGGGTTGAAGATAAGCTAAAAACCGGTGACTACCTTTATGTATAATGCCTCATGATGCGATTTTACTGTTCTGATTGTCGTAAGTTGGCAGTCCAGTAGAAACTTTATTGCTCAGCTACAAAAGATAAATGCAGTAATGTTAAATTTCCTCAATTCCCTTATTTTGAAATTCTCTTATTCAATACCCACGACAGTGGTTATATAGCCTGTTGTTAATAGAATTGATAGACCTAATAACATCTCAAATAAAATGGCATGACTAAGGTGTTTAGCGAATTTAGGATGTTGAAGACGCGGGGTGAAATACCATTTGTTGAAGGCAGCTAAAAGTAGAATACCTATAACAAAAAACATTTTAACCATGAAACCATAGCCATATGCAGTATTGATTAAGGTATTAAAATCTTTAATTAAAAGAAGAGCTACACTAGCGCCACAGGCGATTAATATCCCAACAATGAAAGCAGCAATACGTCCAAATACATGCATGCGATCTTTTAAAGGTAAACCACTTATTTCCCGGCTGGTTTTCCATAACGGATATAAAGACCCCATCCATAACGACATAACTAGAATATGGATTGATAATAAAATTTGAGCAAGTAAGGTTAAATTAGCGACATGTCCGAGCTGGGAAAAACTAAAAATAATCGGGAGAAGTAAAACACAAAATATTGAACTTTCAATTATAGAAAACTGACCTTTGTTCCTGTTAAGTTTAACCACCATGAGAAGAAGTAAAAGAGCAAAACTAATAGAACGAAGAACGTATATATACCCCGTCGGAGTATTAACCAATATATTAATATACGTGGGGTCCACCATACCTGTAATACCAGTATTGGCAAAACTACCAATCAGAATAAAAAATCCCAAGATACTGGAAATTAGGCCTAATCCAGCGCCAATTGTAATATATTTAAGAATCGATTCTTTTAGTTCAAGATATTGTCTAAGTAAAAAATAGCAAAAGGCTCCACCAACGACAAAAGCTACACTTAAATATAAAATAACCTTAGTTAACCAAGTGGCCCACATCCAATATTCAGAAATCATTATTTTTGTCCATTCTAGAACAACATGCCAGCACCTCACTGACATGTTGAAAGGTAATCAATTCTTATTTAGTTGATTTGATAGTGAAACTATATTCACCATTCATGTTGTGACCATCTTTCCCCATTGTTGTCCAGACAACGGTATATTTACCTTTTTTCAGTTTCGGAAGAGCTACATCAAAGGATTTCTTTAAGTCATGAGTAACTTTATATTTTAAAGGAACATCTCTTCGCTGAGCATCCAGTAACTTAATATTCATCAACATAACCTCTGCACCAAAGTTAAGGGTCAAGTTCTTTGGTTGACTAAGGATAGATGCATTTTCCGCAGGAATCGCACTCACTAAACTCACATGAGCGAACGTAGTTGTAGTAGCCACAATCATCGTTGCAGCTACTACAACATTACGTAGAGCAGTCATTTTATTTTGAAATAATTTCATTTACGTTTCCTCTTGATTCGTTAGTTCATTAGAGATGACTTTATAAAATCTATATTTAATGAGACCACATCATCTCCTCTTATATTTCAATTATTAGTAAGAGACAGAAACAGGGCGATGACTTCAAAATTACATTTTTGTCATTTTTAAAAATCAATAGACTCAAGTGATAAAATTATTCAATAGAAATAAAAAAATTGACTATAACCAGCTACCACCTAAGTAAAACACCGGTGGCATAACCAGCGATCAACTTCATCAAAAGAATGAGTGGAGCAAATAAATGAAAAATACCTCTCTCTATTTGTTTGCTTCATTCATTTAAAGGTTGTATCGGCTGATCAACTGATGGAAGGAAAATATCATGACTTATATCCGCCAAACTTTACTTGCACTTTGTATAACCACTGCCGCTCTAGGTGCATTAGCCCAAAATCCTGAAGAGCATAAAACTCATCACCCAGAAAATACTCCTCCATCCACAGTCACTGTTAAAAAGACAGCTACTGGCACGATGACTCCAGACAAAATGGCTGCAATGGACCAGCACATGAAAGCGATGCAAGCCATGCATGAAAAGATGATGGCTGCAAAAAACCCGCAAGAACGTCAGAAACTTATGGCTGAGCAC
The DNA here is from genome assembly GCF_000264725.1 of Acinetobacter sp. HA. NCBI lineage: Bacteria > Pseudomonadati > Pseudomonadota > Gammaproteobacteria > Moraxellales > Moraxellaceae > Acinetobacter > Acinetobacter sp. HA. Next base: position 4,322 of record NZ_AJXD01000069.1, read on the forward strand.
ATGAAACTCATGCAAGGAGGTATAAGCATGATGAAACAGATGGGTAGCCAAAGCATGAATGCCAATATGGCTGACCGTCAGCAAATGATGGAAAAACGTATGGACATGATGCAATCCATGATGCAGATGATGATGGACTGTATGCCTCCGTCAGCAACTAAATAGTTACCCATGAATTAGGGGAAAGCACCATGAATCACCAACACCAAGAAAATAATTCAGTACCTAACTTCTGGTCTACACGTTATGCCATTGGTCTAATCGTGCTGGGTGGTATCGCAGCTTATTTTCTATTAACGGAACATTTAGCCCACGTTATCGGTGCTTTGCCTTATTTATTCCTTTTAGCGTGTCCACTGATGCATATTTTTATGCATGGTGGTCATGGGCATAACCACTCGCAGCAAAAAAAATCCGATATATCTGATAACAAAAAATAGCTCTTATCAGGAGATCCATCATGAATCATGCGGAATCGGCTTATGGTTTATGGACGCTGGTTATCATTAACTCAGCAGTTTTTATCATGTTCGCTTTCAGTTTTTTTAGACCTTCCACTGCGCGCGATTGGCGTACATTTGGGGTCTTTTCGGCTTTTATCATTGCTCTATTTGTCGAAATGTATGGTTTTCCTTTAACCATTTACCTGTTATCTGGTTGGCTTCAAACTCGCTTCCCTCAACTTGACTTACTTTCTCATAATGCAGGTCACTTGTGGTCAACGCTATTAGGTGAAAAAGGTGATCCACATTTTGGCATTTTGCATATCGCCAGTTACGTTTTCTTGGGCTATGGATTTTACCTGTTATCAACGTCATGGCACGTGCTGTACAACGAGCAACGTCAGCATTCTTTAGCGATCACAGGCCCTTATGCACGTATACGTCACCCATAATACGTGGCTTTTGTGATGATCTTGCTGGGTTTTTTATTGCAATGGCCAACTTTACTGACACTGATTATGTTTCCAATCCTACTCTTAATGTACAGCCGCTTGGCAATTAAGGAAGAGGCTGAAATGAGTAAACAGTTTGGCGCTGTCTATGACAGCTATGCTCAACAGACTCCGAGATTTATTCCAAAATTCGGCCATAAAACCACTTTACCATAAGAGAATTATTTATGTCAGATCAAAAAAATCATAACCAGGACCATATGGCACAGGCTACAACAGACGTACTGAAAGACCCAGTCTGTGGTATGACCGTCACTGAAGAATCGAAATACCATGAGGAATTGGCACTGTTGCAAATAGAGATTTGAGTCGATGAAGTTCCTTTTTAAAAGTGCTTAGAGACCGAAAACCCTGTTGATTAGACACACTTCACCTTGAGGCTGACCATAATAAAATGACGATGCTTGTCCTTTACGTAGTGCACGCATGACTTCAATACCTTTAATTGTGGCATAAGCCGTCTTCATAGATTTGAATCCTAATGTGGCCCTGATGATCCGCTTTA
>NZ_AJXD01000070.1:0-5189 GCF_000264725.1 Acinetobacter sp. HA
AAAATCCTCTCATAAGAGAGGATTTTTATTGAAGTGTTTAAGGCTTAGGTGGAGTTTGAGTTTCATTCTGCATTTCCTTTTGCTTAAACAGCTCTGAAAGTGGAATGCCCAGATTTTCCGCTAAATAATGATCTGCTTCTCGTAATTTGGGTTGTAGTCGCTGCATCCAAAGGTCATTGATCTGAAGATTTTCAATTTGATGTGTGTGTGGCAAGGCATAAGGAAGTTTGAGGTAGAAATCCCAGAAATTGACCTGATCCAGATCACGTACCAAGACATATTCATTATCCTCCGTACATTTAATCAGATTCTGTTTTTCAAACATGCTGATATAGCTTGGCAGACGGCCAATTTCATCTCGTCCTAAAACTTCGAGTGCCTGTGCTTCACTAATACTTTCTCCAGTTTTCTGCTTGCGGTAAAACAGCTCCAGTAAATCCAGTAACATCAGAATTGGATGGATTTTGCAATCTTGGCCCGATTCAAATGCCGTGATTGCATAACTGATCTCAACTCCGAGCAGGACAATATTCCAGGACAGATAAATCCAGATCAGGAAAATAGGAACCGCTGCAAAAGCACCATAGACAATTTCATAACTGGTGAAATTGGACATGACAAAGCCAAACAGGTTCTTTAAGAGTTCAAAAACCACTGCACTAAATAAACCGCCCACGAATGCAGATTTGATCGGTACACTGCGGTTAGGAATGGTCCAGTTCAGGATAAAGAAGCCGATAATCGTCAAAGAAAATGAAATGAGCCACAGTATAAAAGCACCATTCAATTCGTAGCCGGCAAAATTATTGCTCAGTACATACATGGACGCTACAGTTGAAGAAATCACGAAAGCGCTACCGAGTAAAATTGGACCCAAAGAAATAATGGTCCAATAGCGCATAAAGCCGATAATCCCGCCACGTGTTTCTGTGACACGCCAGATCCGGTTAAACACTGTTTCAATACTGGTCAGCATCATCACGGTGGTAATAAACAGGAACAGGATCCCGATGATGGTCAGATTGCTGGATTTGTCAGTAAAAGCACTTAGGGCTTTATCAAAGGCAATGGTGGTCTTGGGCAGGAAATTGGTATAGATCATTTCCTGAAGTTGCTGACGTGCAGGTTCTAGTGCCTTAATTGAAGAGATGATCACCAGAAAAACCGTCAGCATTGGTACTACAGCAAACAAAGTAGTATAAGTTAATGAGCCTGCCTGTTCACGGCAACGATCCGCCTCAAAGCGCCTAAGTACAAATAAAATAAATTGAAACCAGTGTTTTTCATAAAAAGGTAATTTCTTTAAGTATTCAACGATCATGCGCTTGTTGTCTCAATTTCTTATACATCATGAATTTTCTAGTTCAGCTTACCCAAAAAAACAGAAAAATACCGTATAGTTTTCTTTTTTTAGTATCGAACATTCATCATATGCAATCTTATGTCCTTGTTTTATATTACAGCAAATATGGTTCAGTCAAAGAGATGGCACATCTGATTGCCAATGGGGTTGAATCCGTAGGTATGGCAGTGAAGATCAGAACGGTGCCGAATCTTTCCACTGTGGTAAAAGAAGCAGAGGCGAGTATTCCAGCGGAAGGGGATATCTACTGTACACTAGATGAATTGGCGAACTGTTCTGCTTTGGCAGTGGGTTCGCCAACACGTTTTGGCAATATGGCTGCTGAAATGAAATATTTCTGGGATCAGACCACCAGTCTTTGGCTGAATGGAGCTTTGCATGCTAAGCCGGCATGCGTGTTCACAGCCTCTGGTGCAATGCATGGCGGCCAGGAAAGTACATTACTGAGTATGCTTCCGCCGTTGTTCCACCACGGTATGATGATCATGGGACTAAGTAATGCTGTTCCAGCATTATCAAATACTAAAACGGGTGGTACACCCTACGGCGCCAGCCATGTCAGTGGTGCACGCCATGATCAGGCACTAAGCCAAGATGAAAAGGTACTATGTGAAGCTCAGGGTAAGCGCTTGGCAGAAATAGCTTTAAAGTTAAATCAGGTTTAATAATTCTCAATCAGGACAATAAGTTTCAGATTTTATTGTCCTGATCACTCGATTCCCGAGAATCTTCTTTATTCACTTCCAGTGCCTGAGCAGCTGTTGCTTGAGTATTAAAGCGATATTTGCATTTCAGGCAACGATAATCCAGAAACAGGTTACGATCCACGGTTACACCAGCTTTTTTACCCAAGAAGTTACCGACCACACCACCAGTAATCCCGACGCTAATTGCGCCCACGAAAGTCCCGACTGTTCCGCCGACAATTACACCGAGTGGACCTGCCACAGTCCCGATCGCAGCACCAATCGACGCACCTGAAGCTGCGCCACCTACAGTTCCCGCTGTTGCACCTGCAGAGGTCATGAGTAGACCGCCAATTTTTTTCAGATTTTGCTCATGATCACGTTGTTCAATATCTGTTGAGCCACATTTAGGACATTGCATAAGGTATTCCATCAATGATTGTTATGAGCTGATGTTCAGCCTATTTATGATTTGTCATTTTGCCTAATCAGGTGGATATATGACAGCTCTACAGTATGTCTGTCTTATATTTTGATGTCAGGGACATTTCCTGCCAATTTGATTGTAGAGGAGATTTTGATAAGGCTTTGTATTTGTGCTGTAAATTATTTTATATCGAAATCCATCTTGGAATTCTTTTAAATTTTTAGCTGCCTGATAATCTAGAGATACTAAAAATAATATCTTCAAACTATCTTTTCTATTTCTTGTAAAAATAATTTACTTGTCACCTTTTTACACTAAATAACATGACCATCATAAATTGAAATTAAGGACTGTTTAATAGAGGTATTAAGTATCTATATTAAGTATTTTGTTTTTAGAGTTTTTAAGGAGCAAAAAAATGTATTTAGATAATGGTTTTCATATAATCGGTTAATTATATTTCTTAATAAAGTGATTTATTAAGGGTGATTAAAATATAAACTTTTATAAAATGAAAAATTATTAATAAATGATCGTGAAAATCACCATAAATATTTCCTTGATTAAAGTATTTTTTCTACTTTTATAAATATTTTTAAAATATTATTTTAATTAATTTCTTAAAAATAAATTTATGATTTGAAAATATTTATAAAATAATTTTATAAATAATGGAATTAATTAAAAAATTCTACTCTAAATTAAAACAATAGCTTAAATTTATTAAAAATAAAAAAGTATGTGAATAATAATTAAATGTAATTTTTAAATTTTTATATGATCTAATTTTTGTCAGATAAATTAAATCTTAATTAAGCAGAAAACGAATAAACATACTAAATCAGAGGATACTAAGGGTATGAAAATATTGGTCATCAATGCGGGCTTATTGTGTTTGTTTTTTTTGAGCAACGCTTATGCTACATCAGATGAGTGGACTCAGCGCTGGAAAGCATCACCTGCACGTTCTAATGAGCATCTGGCACAGGCAAATCTGATTGAACTCAGAGAGTCTGATTATTATGAAAGTTTTGGAAAAGCAAGAACTACCGTATATAACACCTCTTCAAATTCTATCGGCACTGTAAATACTCCAACCAATAATATTACGGTGGAGGGCTCAGATAATGGTGTAAATATTTCCAGTGAATTATTCAATGAAGCTCCAGTGAGTTCTAATTCCAATCGGAATTCACCACGCTGCCCAAATGTGAGTAACCAGCCGGGAGAAACACTATGCTGAATTTCCCGTATGGAAGGTCTTTATCTTCCGCCGGTATCATTTTGATTTTTACTCAATCCTTGACAGGATGTACCGGCCTGGCATCTTCAAATTCAAAGCCGGTAGAACTGATACAAGGTCCGCCAATTACTGATATTTTTACTCCATTTGATATGGCCTTATCTTGCTTAAAGGGGCAATTACGCAATGACATCAGCTTTTCTGTAGGTGAGAGGTGGTCCCACTTGTTTGAACAACTAAAAGCGTATTTATAAGTGATATTCCGCTCTAGTTAAGCCACCTTGTTTTGTTGGGGTAGCTGATCATAGTAAAACTCATTTGGTGTCATTTTGTCTAGACTCGAATGAGGTCGTTTCAAATTATAAAACTCAAAATATGCACTTAATTGCTTTTTCGCATCTGTGACACTGCTATAAGCTTTGAGATACACCTCTTCATATTTAACGCTCCGCCATAATCGTTCAACCATCACATTATCTACCCATCGACCTTTACCATCCATACTGATTTGAATGCCATTTGATTTCAATACATCAATAAATGCATCACTGGTGAACTGACTGCCTTGGTCTGTATTCAATATTTCAGGTGATCCATATTTTTCAATCGCTTCATTTAAAACCGAAATACAAAAATCCACCTCCATACTAATCGATACCCTATGCGCAAGTACCTTGCGGCTATGCCAATCAATCACAGCACATAAATAAACAAAGCCTTTTGCCATAGGGATATACGTTATATCCGTAGACCACACTTGATTACTGCGCTGAATAGCCAACCCTTTGAGCAGATATGGATATTTACGGTGAGCTTGATTAGCCTGGCTTAAATTTGGTTTGCAATATAACGCCTGAATACCCATTTTCTTCATTAAAGTACGTGTATGACGTCGTCCTATATGATGCCCTTGACGATTCAACAAATCACGCATCATACGACTGCCTGCAAAAGGATATTGCATATGTAATTCATCAATACATCGCATCAGCTTCAGATCTGATGAGCTAACAGGTTTTGGGCGATAATAATAACAACCACGGGAGACTTTCAGCAGCTTAGCTTGCTTAGATACTGAAATCTGAAGTGAGTCGTCGATTAACTTTTGTGGTTGAAGCGGCCCAGTTTCTTCAACACACCTTCTAAAAAATCAATTTCTAATGCCTGCTCACCGATTTTTGCATGTAACTTTTTAAGATCAATGGGGGGTTCTGATGGAGCTTTTGATTGATCGAAAGCTTGCGAGGAAGCTGAGATCAATTGATTTTTCCAGTCAATAATTTGGTTTTGATGAACATCAAATTCAGCACTCAATTCAGCAAGTGTTTTTTCTGCTTTAATCGCAGCAAGTGCTACCTTAGCTTTAAAATCATTTGAATGATTTCTTCTTGGTCTACGTGCCATAAAATACTCCATATATTGATGTTTATAACATCATTTGAGGAGCAGAATATCACTTATAGGAGTTGT
>NZ_AJXD01000071.1:0-1676 GCF_000264725.1 Acinetobacter sp. HA
TTTTGGTAAATACTTCTGTTTCTGTTCTTCAGAGCCAAATTCATTGATTGGCACCATCACCAGCGAGCTTTGTACGCTGGCCATAGAACGGTAACCTGAATCGACACGTTCAACTTCACGTGCAATCAGGCCATAGCTGACATAGTTCAACCCGGCACCACCATACTGTTCAGGAATCGTCGGTCCTAGCAAGCCGAGCTCACCCATCTCACGGAAAATGGTCTGATCAGTCTGTTCATGACGGAATTGTTCCAATACACGTGGTTGAAGCTTCCCCTGACAATAAGCGCGTGCAGATTGCATAATCATGCGCTCTTCTTCTGTCAGTTGCTGCTCCAGTAAAAATGGGTCTTGCCAGTCAAAATAGTTTTTCTGGGCTTTTTTTGTATTAACCATTTGATTCATCGCATCCTCTGCTTAGCTGTCTATTGTTCTCAATCTTCTGACTTGATCCTAGGCAGGAATGAAACAGCTTTCAAACGAGTATTTAGCATGTAGATATGCGTTAATTGCATAACTGAGATATGAGCCTTTCAATCAACAAACTTGTAAGCCTGACTAACTCAATGCTGTAGACCAAAGTTGTATATAGGTTTACGTTTAATATGTCATTTTGTGATAGGACGATATTTTCAGGGAGGAAATTATGCGCCGAAAAATCCCTTCTACCCAAAGCCTCATGTGCTTCGAATCTGCAGCACGCCATGCCAGTTATACCCATGCTGCACAGGAGCTCTTTCTGACTCAGAGTGCGATCTCACGTCAGATCCAGCATCTGGAAGAATTACTCGAGGTACAATTGTTTAGCCGTACGCGTCATGGTGTGGAACTGACCGCAGCAGGACAGCAATATTATGAAAATATCAAACCTTTATTAATAAGTCTGGAACAAGCTACGCTGGATGTCATAGAACATAAAGGTCAAGGCGGTACGCTGAAACTGGGGGTTGTTCCTACTTTTGCAACCCGGTGGCTATTACCTAAGCTACATCGTTTCCAGCAGCGTCATCCGGAAATTACTGTACATCTGGAAACCAGCACACGCCCCTTCCTGTTTCATGAAACCATCTTCGATGCTGCCATTTATGCAGGTACACCAGAACAGGTCGCACAGTGGCCCGGGATTACCAGCCATTTCCTGATGCATGAAGATGTGGTTGCTGTCTGTTCACCCAGTCTCATCAAAACACATTTAAAAATGAATGTAACAGCTGATACACCACATTTAATACTGAGTGCTGAACAGCTATTACAGTTACCGCTTTTACAACAGACGACTCGCCCCACAATCTGGCAGGACTGGTTCGAATTGCATCAGGTAAAACATCCAAATCCTTTAGGCGGACAGCGGCATGAATTATTTTCTATGCTGGCCGTTGCAGCCAAACATGATATGGGAATGGCCTTGATTCCGCAGATGTTAATTGAAACAGAACTCGCTAATGGAGAACTGGTGAAAATTTCCGATCAGAAACTGGAACGACGTCGGGCCTATCACCTGATTCATGCTCATAATGAACATTCCACGCTCATTGCCAGATTTGTAAACTGGATGAAAGAAGAACTACAGCAAGAACCCATTCAGGCTGATTCTGAAGCCCCATAAAAAAACCCCAATCTTTCGACTGGGGCTTTGCAAATCTGGCGGAAGCGGTGAGATTCGAACTCACGGAGGG
>NZ_AJXD01000072.1:0-1280 GCF_000264725.1 Acinetobacter sp. HA
TTTTTGATTTATGAAAGAGATCTAATAAACACCCCCCCAATCAATAATAAAAAGCCCCGGCAATACGGGGCTTTTTTGACATCTCGAATTATTGTTGATCCCCAATAATGGTAGACCACAGCAGTTCATCAATTTCACTGCCATTGAAATAAACAGTAGCCTTCAATGATTCAGGCTGGTTCTGTTTGACTTCAATCACCTGATCATAACTGTCATCAATTCTAAGCACACCCTCTTTTGGTAAATGCTTATAGTTATTTAATACGGTTTCATCCATTTTAAATGGTGTCGTGGTATTAAAATCAAAACTGTAACGATAATCTGCCAGATCAGGCTGACCGATAATTGTACCGCGACTGGTTAAGGTACGAATCCCATTGCTACCACTGCCATAATCATCGACCAGGCTATAATTATAATTACGTACTTGCAGATATTCTTTGCTCTTTGTATCAAACGCGGCTCCAGAAGTACCCGCCTGATCGGTCTCGGCTATACGCTGGAATTCCAACTGATCGATTTGATAAGATTCGGATTGCCCCATTTCATTTTTAGTTTTACGATGCACAATCGTGCCAGAAATCAGGTAGTCGTCCTTGAGATTAAAATCTACATTTGAACCATAACGGACATTCCTAAAGTTTAAAGTCGTCGTGTCACCATTCACCGTCTGAGTAATGGTTGAGCCTTTACGATAAGTTTTATCCAGGATAATACAGTTATCTTTATCCGTTTTTAATTTCAGCGTTTTAACTGCACCATTGGTAGTTACTTCTGAACAGATCAGATTTGGATATTTAATACTATTGATGCCCAGATTATAAATTTTGATGATACGTGCAGTACGTCCATAAGGATAATCTGCAAATACCTCACCAATCATGTGACCTAGAGCAACATTATAGTCGGTATCATTACTGGTATTTCCGGAAATTTTATCGCGAATTTTCTTTACAATGTCCTGATCTTCAAACGGAACAAATTCCTCTGAAAGCTCAGGGGAAATACTTTCCTTTGGAACATTTGGAGGCGTAGTCACTATAGGACTGTCTGAGCTGCTTCCCCCACCACCGCCACAGGCACTCATTAAACCCGAGACAAAAGCGAGTCCAAAGATAGAAATCTGCTTTTTCATAAAATTTATTCCCTAAAATTTCTTTGCATTTTTATTTGGTGATCACTAAAGGTTGGCCATCTCGAAACTGAATAGCTCAGAGGTGGTCCCACTTGTTTGAACAACTAAAAGCGTATTTATAAGTGATATTCCGCTCTAGTTAAGC
>NZ_AJXD01000073.1:0-947 GCF_000264725.1 Acinetobacter sp. HA
TTTGCAAAGTTGCTTCTTTATTTTTAATTTTTATATAAATTTTATGTACGACCGTATTGTGTTCTTTGATCTCCTTATTTTTACTCTTTATTTTTTTATATTGTTCTTTAAAGGGCGTTATAAAATTCTTAACCGTTGATAGCAGTACAGCTTCATCAGAGTGTATATCTGCTAATGTCTTTGGTGTTTCACTTTGTACAAAATCAATAAAATGTAAGGGAAATTTTTCAATAATCTCTGGAGTAGCAAAACTAACAAAATGATATCCGTGATAAGAAATTACAGCGTAATTTGTATCCTGTTTAATCGGATGTTTGATATATCCCTTTACTGTCGCTTCTCCTTGATCCAATAGCTTTTTTAGATAGAAATCCTTGATATGATTCTCTAAAACTCTACTTTTTCTATAAAAATTAATCTTATTGTTAATCTCTTCTCGCTCTTCTATTTCATCAACAATATCTAACTTATGACTAAATTCAACAAATTGAGCATGATGATATTCAGCAAGTTTAGAAGTCCAAATTAAGATTTGTCCAAGATTATCAGGCTTAATAATCTCAATATCGTTGAAATCAAGTTTTTTTATTAGTGCAAGTTCTTCATGCTTGAACTCTTTTCTTTCCAAACTTGAATGTTTCAACATAACAACTTCCTTAACCACGGCGTATCCTTCAAAAACTATAAAGTAAAAGCTCATTTGGTATGAATACCAAATGAGCTTTCTAATTAATCAATCAAACATTAAAACAAAAAAGGGAGGTCATACCTAATTAAGTACGTTTCAATGCCATAATATGGCGAACCATATCGTTAATATGTTGTTTTGTTTCATTATCTTGTGAACCTAACCATGTCACCACATCAGCATCAAAAGCCTTTGCTTGAGCGATGGCGTGACGTTCCTGTAATTTTTTCACAAAACTAGGTTTAACCAATGGGGCATT
>NZ_AJXD01000074.1:0-84169 GCF_000264725.1 Acinetobacter sp. HA
AAAAGGATATTGCATATGTAATTCATCAATACATCGCATCAGCTTCAGATCTGATGAGCTAACAGGTTTTGGGCGATAATAATAACAACCACGGGAGACTTTCAGCAGCTTAGCTTGCTTAGATACTGAAATCTGAAGTGAGTCGTCGATTAACTTTTGTGGTTGAAGCGGCCCAGTTTCTTCAACACACCTTCTAAAAAATCAATTTCTAATGCCTGCTCACCGATTTTTGCATGTAACTTTTTAAGATCAATGGGGGGTTCTGATGGAGCTTTTGATTGATCGAAAGCTTGCGAGGAAGCTGAGATCAATTGATTTTTCCAGTCAATAATTTGGTTTTGATGAACATCAAATTCAGCACTCAATTCAGCAAGTGTTTTTTCTGCTTTAATCGCAGCAAGTGCTACCTTAGCTTTAAAATCATTTGAATGATTTCTTCTTGGTCTACGTGCCATAAAATACTCCATATATTGATGTTTATAACATCATTTGAGGAGCAGAATATCACTTATAGGAGTTGTTCAAATTTACGGATCCATCTCTGCTCAAATGCTATTTCTGCCGGTAATGTTTTTTCTTGGCAGCCAGCTTTATCCTTCGATAGCGCTTTATCTTTAAACAAAGAATTTTTAGGTTCTGTAATTTTAATGTATATTTCAAACAACAATTATCATAAGAAATGAAGTGCTTATTTAAATCTTGTTCCTTATCAGAGTCACTTTTCAACACACTTAAAGCGCATTTAATTAGATCAATTTACTTTGCAACAAAGTTTATAAAATTTGTAATTGTTAAGTTATAGATGTATTGAATTTTCTTTTTATGGAGAGTCATGCTCAACTTTTACATATAGGCATGAAGGAGAATATTGAAAGATAGGATGATTTTAGAGCATAGAAAATAATCATTTCTGTGATATGAAATACTTAATTATTTACAGAAAATTTAAAGCGTCAATTATTTTAGATTGGTCATGGATTCACTGGATTTTTTCCGACGTTTATATTCAAACATGTTCTGATCCGCTTGTGCGAGCGCTGCAAATAGACCCTGACTCGGATGACGCATCGCCATACCAATCGCTGCGCCAATGTTTGTTGCTGCAAAGGCATTAATTAAACGTTCAACTAAACTTTCAGTACCGGTTTCGTCATTTTCCACACTAAGAATCACAAACTCATCGCCACCTAAACGGGCAACAATATCGTTGATCCGTACATTGTCTCGCAATACTTGTGCTGCATTTTGAATCAGCTTATCACCTTCATCATGACCCAAACTATCATTCACCTTTTTTAGGTCATTCAGGTCAATAAATAATACAGCGGCGGGATGACCATATTGTTTACAACGCTCTTCTTCTGCTCGCAGCAGTTTTTCCCAGGCACGGCGATTATAGAGCCCGGTCAACTCATCTTTACTGGCTTCTTCCTGCAATAATTCATGTTGTCTTATCTGCTCACTCTGACGTAATTCTGCCTGCAAGATCGAACTGAGTAATTGTCCCAACAACTCGACCAGTTGTATATCTTGCACAATAGCTTCCGATTTGGTTTCTGGATCAATCACACAGAGCGTTCCAAACAAACTACCATCTTCTTTAAGGAGTGGCTGACCAATATAAGATTTTATACAGACCTGCTGATTAATCGGCGCTGTGGCATATAAAGGAATTTCTTCAGAGCGAGGTGCAATTCTCGGGGCCTTACCTGCGACCATATGAGAACAAAAAGAATCAGCCCACTGAAACACTTGGCCGGGTCGTATATCATAACCATGGTCTTCACTTTGCAGCACAATCCAGTCTTGGCCTTCTACCCGGGTAATCATCCATAAATCAAATCCAAAATGCTGATGCAGAAACTTTAATACTGCCTCTCCAGCATCCTGAAAACTTTTGAAATTTATATTTTCCATCCGAGATTGCCTCTGCTGCAAACCTGTAAAAATATGCATGATATCAACTTAAGCTATTAAACTATTTTTCCGGTTTCAATAGAATATACGAGCTCTAAATACAGCTATAAAACTATATATTTACAACATACCGTTGCTATAAGTTTTCATTTAAAAATTCACAATAAAAAAGAGGCCTAAGCCTCTTTTCTTCAAGCCTGAAACCTATGCCTCTGTCGGATTAGTCAGTTCCGTCATTGGCCAGCGTGGTGTGGTGGTCACCGCCAAGCCGTCCTGCTGCCCTGCTTTCAGACGTTGATAACCTGCAAAGGCAATCATTGCACCATTATCGGTACATAGTGCAAGCTCAGCGTAATAAACCGTTGCTTTAATCTTCGCCAAGTCAGCCTCTAGGCGTTCACGTAAACGCTTGTTGGCACTGACACCACCCGCAATCACCAGACGTTTTAAACCGGTTTGTTTAAGAGCTTTAACTGATTTTTTTACCAAGGTATCGACAATCGCTTCCTGGAAACTGGCTGCAATATCGGCATCACGATTTTCATCACCGAGTTTTTTCATCTGTACAGACACAGCCGTTTTTAAACCACTGAATGAAAATTCCAGACCTTGATGCAGCATTGGACGTGGGAATGCAAATGCATTCGGGTCGCCCTGCTCCGCCAGTTTAGAAATGTTCGGACCACCTGGATAGGGCAAGCCCATCATTTTCGCGACTTTATCAAAAGCTTCACCAGCCGCATCATCAATCGACTCGCCAAGGAGCTCATATTGACCAATGCCATAAGCGGCCATCAACTGCGAGTGGCCGCCTGACACCAAAAGAGCCACGAACGGAAATTCCGGTGGCGTTGCCGAAAGTAATGGTGCCAGCATATGACCTTCCATATGATGTACACCAATCGCTGGCTTATTCAACGCAAAAGCCAAGGTACGGCCAAACAAAGCACCGGTCATTAACGCACCCATCAGCCCCGGTCCACGGGTATATGCCACTGCATCAATTTCAGATTTTTTCACGCCACTCTGTTCAAGCAGCTGATTCATGAGCGGAATTAACTTACGCACATGGTCACGCGATGCCAACTCCGGCACCACACCACCATACTCTGCATGCAGTTTAATTTGGCTGTACAGCACTTGCCCACGCAAACCCAACTCGCTGTCATAAAGGGCAAGTCCTGTTTCATCACAAGATGTTTCTAAGCCTAAAACGATCATTAAACTGCCTATAACCTGTATCAAATCTATTGCGTGAACCATTATAGACTTGTGGTATGAGATGTAAATGAGTAAAATACTGACCTTCACTTGTGATCAGGGCAATCTCGCCCAGATCTTATCCATAACTTAATGAGGATTCTTCATGCCACAAGTTAAATTGAAAGAAGGCGAACCAGTAGACGTAGCTATCCGTCGTTTCAAACGTTCATGCGAAAAAGCGGGCGTTTTAGCTGACGTACGTAAGCGCGAATTCTACGAGAAACCAACTCAAGAACGTAAGCGCAAAAAAGCTGCTGCTGTTAAACGCTACCAAAAGAAATTGGCGCGTGAATCAGTACGTACTACTCGCCTTTACTAAGATTAATTTGTGATTGACTGCCTGGACTAAATAATGACTACTTTAAAAAGCCAAATAACTGAAGTTTTGAAAGCCACTATGCGTGCTAAAGAAATGGATAAGTTAACGGTAATTCGTGGTCTACAGGCGGCAATTAAGCAAATCGAAGTCGATGAGCGCAAAGAACTTGACGACGCTCAAGTTCTTGCGGTCATTGAAAAACAAATTAAACAACGTAAAGAATCGATCAAAGCCTTTGAAGGCGCTGGTCGAGAAGATTTAGCTAGTAAGGAACAAGCCGAACTTGAGGTTTTATCTCAATTTCTACCAGAAGCTATGACTGAGGAAGAACTTGATTCCATGATTGCGCAAACGATTGCAGCGCAAGAAGCTACTAGCATGAAAGATATGGGTAAGGTGATGAATTCTCTGCGTCCGCTCATAGCCGGGCGCGCCGATCCTTCTCAAGTTTCAGCTAAAATCAAAGCTAAACTAGCATAATCCCCTGCTTTAAATCTCTATTTGCGTTGAACTGACTTAATTGCTAGCCAGTTCTTAGCAATCCAAATTTCTTTTTTAATTTTAATAAATCACAAATTACAATTTACATTTTTGCTTTGCAGTAATTGCATCATTTTTGAAGATTTCACCTGATCCACAATATCTTGCCGTGTCAGTTTTTGTAGCTGAAAGTCTAGTGCATCACGATTTTTATCAGTTGCCTGATAAAGCTGATCTACATAACGCCTGACGATCCCACAAAATTCCACCTGTTGTGCTGCGGTTAAATTCTGTTGTTGTGGATTTAAACTGCGCAGAAAATCTCGTGACTGCTGATGATATTCATCGCTGATACGCTCTACTGCCCGCACATAATCCTTGGTGCTCGCTGCATAACTATGTGATATTCCCCAAACCAGAAACAGGCACAACAATGTTCTTTTCATTCATGCTTTCTCATGTGCTTTCATTTGCAACTCAGCATAGTACAAGGCAAACTTGAAATAAAGCACAGAGGTTGATGTAGATCACAGCTTTAATAAGTAATTTTTATTAGAAGATTAAATCTTGTATTTTCTTTCCTGCTGCATCTGTTTTAAACGTTGTGAAATACTTGCAAACAATGACTGATTCTTCTTACTGACTCGCTGTGCATGTAGTAAGGATTTAATAGCTGCCTCCTCATTTCCCGTCCAATATTCCATTTCAGCACGATAACGTAATACATTAATCGTTTTAATCTCAGATGCAGGCTCGGCATTGGTTGCTGACAGCATTAAGCGCCAGGCACTTAAATCACGTGAATTAGCATTCAGGAAACGCTGCACGATCATCTTGGCTTGATCGGTTTGCTTCATACGGATCAACACTTCTGCATATTTATAATTGAGTGCCCGATTTTCTGGCATGATGGATGCTGCAGAACGTACACTACGCAATGCTGGCTCCAGCTGATTTTTTCCGAGATAAATATCGGTTTGAAACAGCACCAGCAAAGGATGAATCTGATTATGCTTTTTTGCCTGGTCTAATGCCTGTTGTGCATTATCCTCATCACCTTGTTGCAGATAATAAGCAGTGAATGCCAATTGCCCTGCAAAACTGTTTTGTCCTGCTAAAATTTTTAATTGTTGCTCAGTCGTCTGACGGGACAGTACTTTGCTATACCAACGAATAATCTCAAAATTCTGGTCTATCAGCTTTGGTTTAACTTTCGGCATCTGATTGGCGCGTAAACGCGCCTCACTCATACGCTCAGTCGTTAAGGGATGAGTAAACCAGAAATCTGGCAGAAAGCTTAAACGGCTGGTTGAACGATGCATCACCTCAAAGAAATCAGCCATGCTCTGCGGGTTATAGCCCGAAGCATACATATACTGCATACCGATCCGATCTGCTTCACGTTCCTGATTACGACTATAAGAAAGCTGCTGATCCATTAAAGCTGCTTGTGAGCCCATCATTACGGCTGCACCCGCATCGCCATCTGCTTGCGATGCCACTAAGGCTCCGACCAGGATTCCCGCGAGTGCTAATAATCCCTGTCCTTTAAATGCTTCTTGGGATCGACTGTAATGACGTTGTGTGACATGTGCAATTTCATGCGCCATCACACCGGCCACTTCATCCATATTACGCGCTGAATTGAGTAATCCCATATTTAAGGCAAATAAGCCACCAGGCACAGCAAAAGCATTAATCTGGGGATCATTAACCACAACCAGGCCAATTGGTTGCTGTAATTGAGTCTGGCTGAGAATATGTGAAAACACTGAAAATAACTGGTCTTCCATCCAGGGATTTTGCACCACAGGTAATTGTTTCTGTACTTGACGATAAACCTTTTCACCGATCATGCGCTCTTTTTGCTGATCTATCAGCCCTACACCTGCTCCAATTTCTGGAACAGTAAACTGACTAGACTGGGTGTTAAAAGTATTGGAAGCGGTATGCCCTATTGCCATACATGCGCTTAATCCACAAGCCAAAACCAAACGTTTCAATGAATAATTCTCTAAGCCTGATTACGAAACCTGCTTGAATATACCATTGAAAAAGGGCATAAACGCAAGGAAATGTTATTTAATATTATTTAAAATGCGGGTTAACGACATAGCGTGGTACACGTCCTTGCAAAGCATCCACCAGGTTGTGATATGCCAGTTCTGCCATACGCTGACGTGTTTGCGCTGTTGCCGAACCTACGTGCGGCAAGGTAATCACATTATCAAGTTTAAATAGCTCTGATTCTTGCAATGGCTCTTTTTGATAGACATCCAGCCCTGCGGCAAAAATCTGACGATTTTTTAAAGCCTGAATCAGTGCCTGCTCATCGACGACCGAGCCGCGCGAAATATTCACAAAGACTGCATGGCGCTGCATCAATGCCAGTTCTTCTGCACCAACAAGTGCTTTGGAATCTGCATTCAAGTCAACCGCTACTACTACAAAGTCAGAACGCTGTAATAAGGATTTTAAATCACAATATTCTGCATTTAAGCCTTGCGCCAGATCCAGCTTTTCACGACGGTTATGATAAAGCACATTCATATTAAAGCCATGAAAGCCACGTCGCGCGATTGCTGCGCCAATATGACCTAATCCAATAATTCCTAAAGTCTTGCCAAAAATATCTACCCCGAACTCTGCTTCGCTGGCGGTACGCTGCCACTGTCCTTGCTTGGTCCATTGATTTAAATAAGTTACTTTACGCGCTGCGGCCATGAGTAAAGTAAATGCAAGATCAGCTGTGGTTTCAGTGAGCACATGTGGTGTATGAGTGAGATAAATTTCTTTTCATTTAAATATTCAAGATCGTAATTATCGTAGCCAACACTGACACTGGAGATGATTTTTAGTTTAGTCGCAGTTTCCAGATTATTTCGATTGAGCAGTCGTCCTGCGCCAATCATGCCATCTGCATCTTGTGCATGCTGGAAAATCTGTTGATTGACATCACCCAGCTTGGGCTGGATATATACCACATTATATTGTTGTTCGAGTTTGGCTTGAATCTCTGGAGGAATTTGACTAAATACAACAACTTTTTGCTTCATGCTTATTTATTCCATGCTGACAAGCCTACTTTGCATAAACTGCCAGAGTCGCTTTTTAAGGATTGGCCGATCCAGCATCTCCTGCAGGGAGGCCAACTGGGTAATTTTACTGTTTGAAAGATGTGGAACAGTACCAAGAAAAATAATATTTTTATCGTGACTCATGCCATCCAGAAAACCCTGGATATAAGACTCCACGCCGCGTCCATCCTGCACATTATCCCAAGGAAATGGCCAGTTCAGCTCTGCAAACTCACCCAACATTGCACGTTGGATATTCGACCACAGTAATTGCTGATCTTCAGTTAAGCTCGTGGTATCAATGACAATGATACAGTGCGCAAGACCTAATGCCTGCATACTAAAAGGCGCGACCTCAACAATTTCGCGCAGTTCATGCTCCGGTTCTGGCTGCGACTGTATGTCCATTGTTGGCGTTATAACGACTGGCGCAGGCACTTCTACAGGTGCAGATACGACAGAACGTTCAATCACTGAGGCTTCAGCTTTAAGCTCAGGAAGGATGATTTCACTCAGGACTTCAGGTTGTGACTGGTCACGCCAAAGCGCCGGCTGGTGCGATTGACACAGCTCCGCCCGAGGAATCCAGATATCAATTCCTAGTGTCGCCAGTATGTCACGCTGATGCCCTATCATCTTGTCTTCATCACCTATTTCAGGCTGAATATTTTAGCGGGAATCCACTTCCTTTGCCGAACTTTTTCGGATTTTTCACTGTACATTACAATTGATTTGTAGCGAAACTGATTTTAGTCGTTCTCTTCGGGTTATTTACATGCAGGTTCAAACATTATTTAAAGATCATGCGTGAGTTAATAAATACTTTCAAGTTGGATTAAATAATCATGATACTGTTCTTTTTCTGCATCTGATCCACAATTTCATCTACTTCAAAACCCAAACGCCAATACAGTAATTCCATCACGTCGAATTCATCCTGAGTGATGATCCGATCATTCCAGAGACAGATTTCCGCAATACCCAATATACTCAGTCGATCACGCAGTAACAGGCCAGAAATATCATTCAGAATTTCAGCCAGATCAATCGGCTCATCTGAAATTTCGGTATACATTTCCAGTTCTTTTTGAGTCAAAATACGTTTTAAAATGCGCTCGCGAACATCCAGCTGATTATCACTATTGATCTGCTGTACATGCAGCAATGCATCAATCAGGCGTACGATTTGTGGTTTAACTTCTTCCAGTGCCGTCGGGGTATGTAGGGGGAGTAGATTCAGCTCATATTTCACACATTCAAGCAACAAGGCATCTAGCAGACCAATTTCACCATCTTCCTGAATAATCCGTGCCAGTTTCATCACGAATTGTCGTGCTACCGTGGTCGGCATGCCACCAATATTTTTGCAGGCTTGTTGAAAAATCGAGATATGCACACGCCCGTCCAGATTTAACAATGAATCTACAATGGCCCGGCTGACTTCAGCATCGGTGGGAATAAACTCCCGATATTGCCGGATCATCAGAATTGCAACCATGACCTCTCGCGACCCAGTTGCAGTTTGCAATGCGCGTTCAATTAGCTCTGGTCGTGGCGTATTGGCACGATTCTCCGGATTCAGTGGTTTAACTGCATCTTTAATTGCAAAACTGATCGGCGACAGACGTAGTAAAGGCAGTGGCTGTGGTGAACTCCAGGAAGCTGTGCTTGTAACCGCCATTTCTTCGAGTGATCGAAATAGACTAAATAAAGGCTGATTTTGTAGTTTTTTTAGGTTTTCAAGCTGTAAATCCTGAATTAAGGAAGGATTCATTTCATAGATTCGCTGCTCAATACTGGGATGAATATTCAGCCAGTTCTGCTGACTGAGGGAGTTAGCAAAACACATATGTGAAATCGACTCTGCATATTCACTATGAATCTGTGAACCGGAATGATGCACATAAATCCGCAGCAAAGTCTGTACATTGGCATCATTTTGAATCAGGCGACGGGTTTTCTGATCATTCTTGAAAGTTCTGCCACCGAGCGAAATATATTTAATGAAACGGGTAATCAGTACGCCTAAGCTACCAATCAGCCAGATCACCGCACCAATACCAACAAACAGAGTCTCAAACTTGTTTTCTGCCGGCATGCCATTCCGATAGAATCCCCGTTTGGCAATCTTACTGCCCCACTGACTAAAAGTAGTCAGGCTACTGTAGAGAATCTTGAGCCGGGTATTTTCTGCCGCTTCACCAGAAAGAATCTTGTTAAACTCATGGCTTAATAAACCATACAGTTCAATTTCATCCAGATTTTGCAATGCCCCCCAAGTCAGAATAATGGCAGTATTTCCCGGGTTAAAACCGGCAGTCAGTGCATTGACTCCAACTTCATCAGGCAAAACATACACCGCAGGAGGCTCAATCAGAAAAGTATCTGCCAATTGTTCAGCAATCTTCAGAGCGACGCTTTCCTCCGGTACGCTTTCAATCAGACTCAGGCGACGTGCACCCATCTGCCGTGCCAAGGAATAACCACCGGCACGAAAGACATAAAATTCATAGAGTACTGACACCACCATGATCGAACCGACCAGAGCAATCAGATAAGGACTCACCACATGCCAATAAATAGATTGAGCAGGATCACAATAATAGACCAGTAAACCAACGACAGTATTAATAATCGCTATCGTCAATAGCACAGCAATCAGACAGACACTGGCTGGCCATAGCATATTTTTATTCTTGATAAACGCATATCCTACGCTTTTCAATGCTTCACCCTGATCACATTGTTCTAGCTTTGCCCAATCATAAATGAAAAAAGCGGGAAATTCCCGCTTTTTTCATGATTTTAAAGACTTAGACTTCGCGCACGCCAGTCAGGTCTACTGATGCTGCATCGATATTTACATCAATAAACTTGTCACCTTTTTTGGCACCATCATTACGCTTTTGCTGTAACTGGTCAAGGTATGCTTCATCAATACCGCCAGCCACATATACGCCGTCAAATACAGAACAGTCGAATTCACGCAGGTTCGGTACAATCTTGGTACGTACTGCATCTTTTAGATCTTCCAGATCCTGGAAAATCAGACGATCAGCACCAATAATTTCACGAATTTCTTCAACACTACGTTCAGATGCAATCAGTTCAGATTTGGCTGGCATATCGATACCGTACACGTTTGGATATTTCACCATTGGTGCAGCAGACGCAAAGAATACTTTTTTCGCACCGGAATCACGCGCCATCTGAATGATTTCATTACACGTGGTACCACGAACAATTGAGTCATCGACCAATAGAACGTTTTTACCCTGGAATTCCAGCTCAACCGGGTTCAGCTTCTGACGTACTGATTTTTTACGCAGTTGCTGACCAGGCATAATGAAGGTACGACCAATATAACGGTTCTTCATGAAACCTTCACGGAATTTCACGCCCAGCGTATTTGCCAGTTCAAGCGCAGAAGTACGTGATGTATCTGGAATTGGAATGACCACATCGATATCATGTTCATCACCCCACTCGCGCAGGATTTTATGGGCCAGTTTCTCACCCATTTTCAGACGGGCTTTATACACTGAAATACCATCAATGATTGCATCTGGACGCGCAAAGTACACATATTCAAAGATACATGGACGGTATTCTGGCTTTTCAGCACATTGCTTGGTAAAGAAGTTCCCTTCAGAGTCAATAAAAACAGCTTCACCTGGCTCGATATCACGCTCAACTTTAAAGCCCAACGCTGTAATCGCTACAGATTCAGAAGCGATGATATATTCCATCCCGTTTTCAGTTTCACGCGAACCGTAGATCAACGGACGGATACCATTAGGATCACGGAAACCAACCACTCCTTGACCTGTAATCATGGCAACAACTGCATAACCACCTTTGCAGCGCTCATGCACGCGTGTTACGGCATGGAAGATATCTTCAGAGGTCGGTACCAGTTTGCCACGCTTCTGCAATTCGTGCGCAAATACGTTGAGCAGAACTTCTGAATCAGAATCGGTGTTCATATGACGTAAGTCAGTCTTGAACAGGTCATCATGAATTTCTTCAGCATTGGTCAGGTTACCGTTATGTGCCAGCGTAATCCCGTAAGGAGAGTTCACATAAAACGGCTGCGCTTCAGCACTACTTGAGGTACCCGCAGTTGGATAACGCACATGGCCAATACCGTAATTACCTTGTAATGCACGCATATGACGGGTATGGAATACATCACGCACCATACCAACATCTTTACGAAGGAACAGGCGACCTTCATGACAAGTTACAATCCCAGCTGCATCCTGTCCACGATGTTGTAACATCGTTAATGCATCAAACAACATTTGGTTAACAGCTGATTTACCAGCAATACCAACCACTCCACACATAGCAACCTCGCAGACAAGCTAGGATTAATAAAAAGGATTATTCGTAGACTCAGCTGATGATTTGCTCTTTACAGCAGGCTCAGCTGATACATCTGAAGATTTTCTGGAATCTTCCGACTTGATATGTTGTAGGGCCTCGTTTGCAGCATCTTTGGACATCTGGGTCGCCCATGGCGCATAAGGAAGCAAAGTCTGAATTACTTTGGACTGTTTCCAGTGTGGTGAGCTTTCTACCCACGGCCCGATTCCCTGCATGGTGATCAGAACAATCAGCAGCCCTTTCAGGCTGCCAAACACCCCACCTGCAAGACGGTTTAAAGGTCCCAGTTTCAGGGTTTTCATCACCCGGTTGAGCAAGAAGGTTACTATCCAGGTCAAAACCACAATCATCAGGACGATGAAAGCAAATGCTGCAATTTTTTGTACCACTGGATCTGTACTGAGAGCAGTCATGGAAGGCGCAAGTAGTGTTGAATATTTCGCTGCTACAATGAGCGCAAAAATCCAGCCAGCTAAGTTCGCAAAGGCTTTAATAAATCCTTGACGCAAACCGTTTAGCCCTCCAATGAGCAGTATAAACAGTAAAAAGATGTCAATGGCAGTCATAGAATTCAGAATGCTTCAACACAGTCTTTTACAAGTGTCGGACCTGTATATATGAGGCCACTATAAACTTGTACAAGGCTGGCACCAGCTTGCTTTTTGGCAGCGGCATCGGCACCCGAAAGAATACCACCCACACCAATCAATGGAATTTGTCCTTGCAACACATCTGCAAAGGCTTTTAAACATGCCGTACTTTTCTCAAAGACCGGCGCACCCGACAAACCGCCTGCTTCTTCAGCATGCTCCAGACCTTCAACACCTTCACGAGACAAGGTCGTATTGGTCACAATCAAACCATCAATCTTGAATTGCAGCAACTGCTGGGCAATAAATGCAATATCTTCAGCTTCAAGATCTGGTGCAACCTTCAAGACCAGAGGTACATAATGCTGGTTTTCTTGAGCAAGCTCAAGCTGACGGTTTTTTAGCGTTTCCAGCAGCTCGGTGAGCGCATCACCACTTTGCAGGCTACGCAGGTTTTTTGTGTTGGGAGAGGAAATATTAACAGTAATGTAGGAAGCGTAATTATATACCTTTTCCAGGCAGATTAAATAATCATCAACTGCATTTTCAACCGGAGTTACAGCATTCTTGCCGATATTAATCCCCAGAACACCTTTGAATTTTGCAGCTTTAACATTTTCAATCAGTTTGTCCACGCCTTCATTATTAAAACCCATACGGTTAATAATGGCTTTCGCTTTTGGCAGACGGAACAGTCGGGGTTCCGGATTACCGGGCTGAGGACGCGGGGTAATAGTACCGATTTCAATAAAACCAAAGCCTTGACTTGCAAGGGCATCGATATAGGCACCATTTTTGTCCAACCCTGCCGCCAGACCTACCGGATTCGGAAATTCGATTCCCATACAGGTCACTGGTTTAGAAGCAACGTTTTGACGCATCATCCCCATGGCATGGGAGGATTTCAACAGTGATAGTGTCAGCTCATGTGCACGCTCTGGTGCTAAAGAAAACAACAAAGGGCGGGCTAGAGAATACAACATATCTAGAAAAGTCTACTGCTTTTTAAGTCGGCATATTATAGTCACAGCCCGGTAAAAAAACCATGCTTTGCAAATCTTTATTTTTACCGTTTATAGGACAGTCGCTGTTAATTTAATCTGTCCGGCATCACTGATAAGTTCCATTTTTTCAACAGTTAAGCCACTCTGGGCCAGCTGGGTCAGAAAATTAGCCAGTACAGAATAATTTTCATGACTGACATTGAGTAAAATTTTACCTTCCTGCTGCTGGGATGAAACCGACAACCCCTGCTGCTGGGCAGCACGCTGCACTTTTTCTGAGGCATCTAATTGCAGATCGCCTGCTGGCTTCATGGTCGCTGCATTACTCTGCATCCACACTAAAGTATCTTTTAAGGTATTCAGGCGCTTTTGCTGGGTATCCGCAGCTCTGTGCATATAAAATAGTGCCGAACCGACTGCAGCCACGATGACAAAGATTGTGGTAAAGATCACCATGTAGCGTTCACGGGCGCTCAGGCTATCCAGATAATCTGTAATGCGTTCAATGCGCTGGTCCAGCCGGATTTGAATATTGTCGAGCATTTTCATTATTGTATTCTCACCGATCCGATCGCACCTGCACCATTGGCCTGTACATTACCCAGTTCAACTTTAAAACCCTGCTGTGTCAGCTGACGGGTCAAAGTGCTTAATGCATCAGAAGAGTTCGCCTGCAGATCCATATTCAGACTTGAAGTATCATAACTGACCCGCTGCGCAATAATCTGGTTTTGCATTAATACCGGCCCCACCCGACTAATCAGATCAAAAGCCTGAGTATTCGCCACCTGACTTAAACGCATCTGCCCTTCAAACTGGCTTTTGATATTCTGCTCGTTTACAGGATAGTTCTGACCAAACCAGTATTTGAACTGATCAATCGCTTGAGAAGCAGTTTGATTGGCAATCTTTTTATATTGATACCAGCGCACAGCATCATAACTAAACTGCAGCACCAGAATACCCAAAAACACAGCAGCACAGGCTTTCCAGTAACCGGAAACTGGCGTATCTGACTTGGCTTTAGGCAAGACATTAAAAGGATGCTGTTTGGCTTTTTTCAGCTGGGGAAGGCTGTACTGAAACGACTCAACCTGATCATGGGTAACAACAGCTTCCAGACTACGCAGCTGAGCGTCATTCAGGTTACTCACCTTGTAATTTACATCTTTAGGCTGATAATCCAGATAAAGACTCAGGTCATCCACCGAATGACCCACATATTCCGATTCGCGAACCAGTAGTCGCCCAGCAAGTTCCGCCAATACACGTTGATTTTCTTCTGGAACAGGCAGGACCAGAAAATCTGGCAATAATGCCGTGACCTTGACCGGAAGAAGGTTCAATACATGCTGCATGGTTTCTACAGTTGAATTGGAAATTCCCAATACACTGAGCTGATCGGGCTGCTGAAAATGATGAAGCACCTTCATCGCATCAACCGGTAGAATGACATATTCCTCCAGCAGATACTTGATTGCCTCCTGCCCCATTTTCTTATATTGGGCTTTGGACATGCTCTGCTGCAAAATCTGCACATGACGACTCGGGAAAAAGACCGTTGCCTCTACCCCATGTTGCCCCTGGATTTCCTGAATCAGTTGCTCAAGTGTATCTGCACTTTTCCAGAATTCCCCATCTGACCATTGCCAAACCCCATTGGCTTCTGGCATCCATAAATACAACATCGATTGTGTTCTGCCGTTTTAATAGTTTTTTATACTGTTGGAATAAAGCTTTTTAACTGTGTCGATAAACCTGCTGCAATCACTGCCTGATCATAAATGCGAGCTTCTGACAAATGAAAAGGATGGAAAGACTCCGCTGTCAGAATGGAAGCAATATGTGCCACCACATTCATATGGCAAACCACGACAATTGATTCATACGGTAACTGAGACAACCACTCCACAGCCACTTTGGCATCATCATCCGGCTTAATGGCATTACAGATCACCACCGGTACATCTTTATAGAAAGCCTGCAAATGTGCCAGAGTTTCCTGAGCACGAAGCAACGGACTCACTACAAAGACTTCAGGTTTAACTATGTCTTTCAGGTATTGAGCAGTCTGTTCTGCCTGTAGATGTCCACGTTCGGTCAAAGGGCGCTTGGTGTCGTTACCATTTACCGGTGGAGCTGCTTCGCCATGACGTACGAGTGTCAGTTGCATACATTTCCCTATTCGTTCATTCAAGCTGCTGATCAGGTCATAATATGAGACTGATCATACAGTTCCATCACTTATAAATCAGACTTGATGATGTGGCAAGACAAATTCCACATCACTGCGATGACCATTTTTCATTAAAGACACTGCAATACTCATCGGCGGTGCACCTTCAAAGATCACAGCATACAAGGCACAGGTAATTGGCATGTATACATCCAGTTCTTCTGAACGTGCTTTTACCTGTACAATAGTATTAATCCCTTCCGCCGTCTGACCTAGTTCAGTAGTTGCCTGTTCCAGAGTTTTGCCTTTACCCAGCGCATAACCAACCTGATAGTTTCGGCTTAACGGACTATTACAGGTAGCGAATAGATCACCTACACCCGACAGCCCCAGGAAGGTTAATGGATTCGCACCAAGCTTCACCGCAAAACGGCTCATTTCTGCCAAGGCACGGGTCAGAATCATACTCTTGGTATTTTCACCGACGTTATAGGCGGCTGCCATACCCATTGCGACTGCATAAATATTTTTCAGCGCACCACCAAGCTCTACACCATGCACATCATCGCTGGCAAAGACACGGAATAAAGCACTGTGCAAAGCTTGCTGTACTGCATAACGCACCAGTTCAGAATCACTTGCAATCACAGTCCCTGCTGGCTGGCCCGCCACAATTTCCTTCGCCAGGTTCGGGCCTGAAAGTACACCATATGGCACTTCAGGTAATTCTTCCCGGATGATATCACTCATAAAACTAAAGGTTTTCGCTTCAATACCTTTGGTCAGTGAAATCACGGCCTGAGAGCTAATAAAAGGCTTAATCTGCTTCAGCACATCACGAAAAGAATGGCTTGGAATTGCCACCAGAATAATGTCACGATCACGTACTGCTTTTTCTAAATCAGAAACTGCCAATAATGCAGGCTCGAGCTGAAAATCTGGCAGGTAACGCTTGTTCATATGCGTGGCATTAATATCCGCAGCCGTGGCTTCATCACGAATCCAGATCATGGTGTCACAGCCATTGCGTACTGCAGTATTTGCCATTGCTGTACCAAAACTACCACCACCCAACACTGTAATTCGCAACGCAGTCTTACGATCAATTTCTACAGGTTCAACCAGATCTGAAAATTTTAATTCTGACATGTGTTTCTAATATCCTTATCTAGCCAAATTAATGTGATGGATTCCACTGGCTGACAAATGCTTCTGTATGGATTTCTGCACGTGGCGCAATAGTTTTTGCCGCCGTTCCAATATAAATGATGCCTGAAACCAGATCATCACCTGAAATTCCTAAAGCCTGTTTAAAGTATAACGATTCTACTACAGCGCCACTACGCCACATGGTCGAAAAACCTTGAGCTTGCAGGGACAATAAGAAATTCTGAATTGCGGCACCAGAGCTCAGAATCTGCTCAAAATGCGGCACCTTGGGATGATCTTTTAAACGGGTCAAAGCCAGAACCAGTAAAGGTGCACGGAAAGGATGATGTTTTACCCGCTCAATCTGAGCAGCTTCAGTTTGGCCCAGATCGATTAATGCCTGAGACAATAACTCACCAAAAGCTTCACGCTTATCATCTGGAATAACTACAAATTCAGTAGGTTTTAAACGGTGGTGATCTGGCGCAGTCAGCGCAGCCTGAAAGGCTATTTCCAGCTGTTCAGCATTGGGTGCCGGGGCAATCAGCTGACCAATAGATTGACGTTGATGAATATTCTGATGAACGATTTCGATCGTTGATTCGGTCATTGCCTTGTATTTCTATACTTAAAAACTGTATTCAAGATTAGCATATTCATCTTGGGATTCTCTATATCCTTCATTTTTATTCTTCTTGCTCAGATACATTTAGCTCACTGTTTTCGTTTCTGATAACAATCATTAAATAGCGTTTACGAGAATGACATGGCTAATACTGAAAATTTCCAAATTTATACATGCTGTACAGATTCTAAAGATGATTATGTGATTAATTATACGATTATCTGATCTTGACGGGTTTTTAGACATGACAAAAATATTAACAATGGGTGCAGCTATTGCCACTGCACTCGCTCTGACTGCGTGTAGTACTAATCCAACCAACACAACTGCAATCCGCAAAGAAAATAATCAATTTGAAGTCACCGGATTAGGTAAGACCCAAGTCATTGCCAAAAATAATGCCGTGAACGCCGCCTCTAAAACTTGTGGTTCACGATCAACAGCTATTATTGTAGATGAACAGTCCACCTATGATGGCGCACTGAAAGGCGTGGTAGATGAGCAGACTGGGCAGATTATTCAGGCTGCTGCCACAGTACTTGGTAATATTGCAGGTACAGGCAATAGCATTAATTCAGATGATGATTACCAAACTACCCTGACTTTCCGTTGCCAGTCTAACTAAAGCATTTTTAGCTAGATAAAAAAACCGCTCAATGAGCGGTTTTTTTACGAACTGGAAATTAGCAATAGCCTTCCAGGCGGGTCAATGGTAATTTTTGACCAATCGCTTTTTCAATTTCTGGAAGATAGAACGCATCGTCTTCCGACAGGAAACTGATACTGACACCACGAGTCCCGGCCCGTCCAGTGCGACCAATACGGTGTACATAGTCATCAGACTGTTCTGGCAGGGTAAAGTTCACTACATGCGATACACCATCCACATGAATACCACGACCTGCTACATCAGTTGCGATCATGATATTGTGTTTTCCATTTTTAAACTGGTCCAGCATTTTTAAGCGCTTGTCTTGGGCAATTTCACCAGAAAGCATCACCACTTTATAGTTGTCACGTTTCAGATGATCATAGAGTTTACGCACCTGATCACGACGGTTGGCAAAAATCATGACCTTCTCAATCGGTTCATCACGCAAAATGTCTTGTAGCAGTTTATATTTATCTGCCTTGGCAACCATATATACACGTTGTTCAACGTCCGCATTGGTTTTCTTTTCTGGCTCAATTTCAACCGTTACGGGTTCAAATAACCACTGTTGTGCCAGATTCAATACGTCATAGCTAAAAGTTGCCGAGAACATCAGAGTTTGGCGCTGTTCCTTACGTGGCGAGAAACGTACGATACGTTTCACTGAAGGGATAAAGCCCATATCCAGCAGGCGGTCTGCTTCATCAATCACCAGGAATTCAATCTGATCTAACCAAACTTCTTTTTGTTCAACAAAGTCAATCAAGCGACCTGGAGTAGCAACCATGATGTCCACAGGTGCCTTATCGAGCTGTGCTTTTTGCTTGTCAAAATCCACACCACCAAGCAGCGTCACGACACTCAGATCAGTAAACTTGTTCAGCTCATGCGCGTCACTTTCGATTTGTAGTGCAAGTTCACGAGTCGGTGCCAGAATCAGTGCACGTGGCTCACCACGATAACGCTGTTCCTGAACAGGATTATTCAATAGATCATTGATGATACTCACCAGGAAGGCCGCTGTTTTGCCCGTACCCGTTTGCGCACGACCAATTGCATCGTGACCTGCCAATGTGAATTTTAAAACCTTCTCCTGAATAGGCGTCATAGAAGAAAAGCCTAAAGCATCAATCGCTTGTTTTAGATTAGGATGTAAATTTAAGGTTTCAAAACCAGATGACATAAAGCGGTGCTCTAAATAGATAATCACTAAGATACAGACAGTATAAACAAAAAACGCCCCAATTTATATTGGGGCGTTTTATTAGCTTAATCCGAAGATTAGTCTAATGGTTGAACTTCTTCAGCCTGGAAGCCTTTTTGGCCTTTTACAACACTGAATTCAACACGTTGGCCATCACGAAGTGAACGGTGACCGTCACCTTGGATTGCACGGAAATGAACGAATACGTCATCACCACCATTGCGTTGAATAAAGCCGAAGCCTTTAGTATCGTTAAACCACTTAACTACGCCTTGTTCGCGAGCAACTGTCATAAGTTAATCCTCATTGTACCGAAAAGAAGGACCACCCGGTGTTGCAAACAGCAGAGCAAACAAGTTTGAAAATATTATTTTTAAGCTTGTAATCATTCTGTAAAACTATTAACAAAATCCCGGTTACATCCATTTATTTGCAGGACGAAAAACAATCAATTTGTTTATCTAAAATCCCACTAACTCATCGAGCTTAACATGGGTTTATAACAATTAATAGCCTTTTTTTAGGTTTGTTCTAATTGATTTCGCTATTTTTTTCAGAAATTTGCATAAGGTTTTTTTAATTATTATTTCGTTTATATTTTTTTAAAAAAGTTGGGATTTGGCATCCTATTTGCTAATATTTAGACCCCTTTTAAAGTCGAATGAATATTACGGAAATGATTGACAACGCAGATCAGATTCGCACCGTCGATGCCATAGGTAAACCATGCCCTATGCCGTTATTGATGTTAAAGCGTGCCCTGAAAAGCCATCCCGGCGAAACCTTTCTGCTGAAATCATCAGATCCACACAGCCAGATTGATGTTTCGCGTTACTGTGAGTTAAATCAGCTGAAGTATGATATGCAACAAATTTCTGACGTGGAGTTTCACTACATAATTGAATCTTAAAAATTTTCAATTAAACTATTTATCTCCACATTCGTATAAAAGTTTACATATCTCTACCCAAATATCCATCATTTGACTGGAGATTGGATTAACATAAATCTTAGATTTGGGAATGATCCCGTTATTCCTCAAGGAGAACACATGAGTGACAGCAGCAATCAATTGATGCCCCTGTCATTATCGGCGCCAGGTGTCAATCTCGGTGCTTATATTAGTACTGTCAATCAGATTCCTATTTTAACTGCCGAACAAGAAAAAGAGTTGGCAGACCGATATTTCTATGACCAAGATCTGGATGCAGCAAAAATGCTGGTGATGTCTCACCTGCGTTTTGTAGTCCATATTGCACGTAGTTATGCAGGTTATGGCCTGCCTCAAGGTGACCTGATTCAGGAAGGTAACCTTGGCTTAATGAAAGCGGTTAAACGCTTTGACCCGAATATGGGTGTTCGTCTTGTTTCCTTTGCCGTGCACTGGATTAAGGCTGAAATCCACGAATATGTAATCCGTAACTGGCGTATTGTCAAAATTGCGACAACTAAAGCTCAGCGCAAACTGTTCTTTAACCTGCGTAGTCTGAAAAAGTCATCTAAAAAGTTGACATTAGATGAGGCTCGATCAATTGCCAATGACCTGAATGTGACCCCCGAACAGGTTCTGGAAATGGAAGGGCGACTGACTGCCTATGATGCAGCATTTGAAGCTTCAGGTGATGATGACGATGAAGGTTCAGGTCATGTCGCTCCAGCGCTGTATCTGGAAGATAACCGTTATGATCCGGCACGTCTGATTGAAAATGAAGACTATGAAGAACAAAGTACAGCCGCCCTGCACGATGCCATGGAACAACTAGATGACCGTTCACGTAACATCTTGCAGCGTCGCTGGCTGGATGATGAAAAATCTACCCTGCATGAGCTTGCCGCAGAATATAACGTTTCTGCCGAACGTATTCGTCAGCTGGAAAAGAATGCCATGGAAAAAATTAAAGTTGCGATGTCTTCCAACTAGATTTCATGTCCTGTATAAAGCCTTCAGATGTGAAGGCTTTTTTGTCTTTTAATACGGTGTTTCAGCCCGTACTTTTATGCTAAGGTTAAGCGCAAAATTTACAGGAAGATCAGTTCAGATGTGGATTGCAATTTCAGCGATTAATCTGGCCCTTGCAGTAATGCTGGGTGCTTTTGGTGCGCATGGCTTGAAAGCACGTGCAACTGAAGCACAGCTTGGCTGGTGGCAGACTGCAACCGATTACTTTTTCTATCATGCGCTCGGCTTGTTGCTGTTAGGCATTCTGGCAAAAGTGATTCCACAATTGCCGATTAAACCAAGTTTTATTTTGATTCAATTGGGCATTTTACTGTTCAGTGGTTCACTTTATATTATGGCACTTGGTTTACCGCGTGGTTTGGGTGCAATTACCCCGATCGGAGGCGCACTGATGATTGCAGGCTGGCTGACCCTGGCCTGGAATGCATTTAAATACATCAAGTAAGAACTGATCACATTCAGAGGGTGCCAAAATGAACATCTATATCAATGGCGAACAACAACAGACTGACTGCACCACCTTAATGGAACTGGTTCAGCACCTTGCGCTTGAAGGTAAGCGCTATGCCGTTGAAGTCAATGAAATGATCGTTCCCAAAAGTAGACTGGCAGCAACGCCAATCTGTGAGGCAGACAAAATCGAAATTATTCACGCTGTCGGTGGCGGCTAAGGTTCGGAAATACTATGCAAGATTTACTTCAAATTGGCTCACGCCAGTTCCAGTCACGTCTGTTGGTTGGTACAGGAAAATATAAAGACTTACAGGAAACAGATCAGGCGATTCAGGCGAGTGGTGCTGAAATTGTTACGGTTGCAATCCGTCGCGTGAATATCGGCCAGCATCCTGACCAGCCAAATCTGCTATCCGTGATTCCACCCGAAAAATATACCATTCTGCCAAACACCGCTGGCTGTTTTGATGCTAACAGTGCTATACGCACCTGTATGCTGGCACGTGAGCTGCTGGATGGTCATAACTTGGTAAAACTGGAAGTTCTGGGTGACGAAAAAACCTTATATCCAAATATCACTGAAACTTTAAAAGCAGCACGCACCCTGATTGATGATGGTTTTGAAATTATGGTGTATACATCAGATGATCCAATCGTGGCGCAGGAACTGGAAAGCATGGGTTGTGTTGCGATCATGCCTTTGGGAAGTTTGATCGGCTCAGGTCTGGGAATTCTGAATCCTCATACCATTTCTATCATTAAGGAAAATGCCAAAGTGCCTGTACTGGTCGATGCTGGTGTCGGCACAGCCAGTGATGCAGCAATTGCGATGGAACTCGGTTGTGATGGCGTGTTGATGAATACAGCCATTGCAGCAGCACAGAATCCAGTCTTAATGGCATCTGCTATGCGTAAAGCAGTAGAAGCTGGTCGTGAAGCATTCTTAGCGGGTCGCATGCCACATAAGCGTATGGCGAATGCCAGCTCGCCTGAGACAGGTTATTTCTTTAAATAAACTCGTTGATAAGAAAATTAAGTGCAAAAATAAAGGACTCAATCGAGTCCTTTATTGATTTGCTACGATGTATTAAGGAATTAATCCTTCATCACGCATAGCAATCTGTACTGACTGACGCTCTGCGACTTTATTACGAATGTGAATGATATTTTTATAAGGTGTCAAATCGTGTTCGATATGATTTGACCAGTTAGTAAGTACAAACAGATAAGCATCTGCTGGTCCAAAGTTATCATCCACCAGGTAATCATTGTCTGATCCACCAATGGCTTTATCAATGTAACTTAATAAGCGGTCAATTTCTGCATACGCCTTTTTCTTGGCTTCCTCATCCATTGGCGCACCAAAGAATACCGCATAAGCATCATGTAATTCTGAGTTTAGGTAACCTAACCATTCCAGGACTTTGGCACGTCCCATACCTGATGGAGGAATTAAATCTTGTTTTGGATCGTGTTGTGCCAGAAATGGAAGAATCGCAACGTTCTCAGTCAGAATCAGGCCCGGGTTAATTTCCAGTGCTGGAACATAGCCTTTTGGATTGATCTCGTAATAATCTGTGCCTTTCTCAGTTTTATTGTGTTTTTAAATCAACACGTTCCAAATCAAAATCAACATTAATTTCATTTAAAATAATATGTGCTGCCAACGAGCATGCACCAGGTGCATAGTAAAGCTTCATTTCTGATCCTTGTTATCTACTTCTCAATGTTTTAAATCGCTTCTAACAAACTTTCAAGTGATCAAACCTGTAAATTGCAAAAAAGCGTAACTGCCGCCAAAAGACATTTACTTCTTCAATATTGAGTATATTCCAGACATTTTCAAGTCATTCTTGTGTGGATTTTTATACCAGGACGATTAAGATACGCGGGGTTAAAAGTGAAATGATGAAATTCTGTGATAAGTCTGAAAAAAGAAGAATGGTTTTCCAATATCCGCACTGATGTTCTGGCTGGCCTGGTGGTCGGATTAGCCCTCATTCCAGAATCGATTGCGTTTTCTGCCATTGCTGGCGTCGATCCTCAAGTCGGTCTGTACGCATCTTTCTGTATCGCGGTATCTATTGCCTTCTTCGGTGGTCGCCCAGCAATGATCTCGGCAGCAACTGGTGCGATGGCGCTCCTCATGATTACTTTGGTCAAGGAGCATGGTCTGCAATACTTACTGGCTGCCACTATATTAACCGGGATTATTCAGGTAATTGCCGGTTCATTTAAAGTTGCCAAATTGATGCGCTTTGTTTCGCAATCAGTGGTCTATGGCTTCTTGAATGCCTTGGCGATTCTGATTTTTGTTGCGCAAATCCCGGAAATGCAAAAAATGGATGTGACCGGTTATCTGTTTGTTGCGATCGGTTTGGCAATTATCTATTTATTTCCTTATCTTCCGAAAATTGGTAAAGCCATCCCTTCTCCACTGATCTGTATTATCGTCCTCAGCGGTCTGGCTCTTGTCCTCGGATCAGATATGCGTACCGTGAGTGACTTAGGACATTTTCCAGATACCTTACCAGTTTTCTTGATTCCAGAAATTCCGCTGAACTTTGAAACACTACAAATTATTTTTCCTTATTCAGCGACTTTGGCCACTGTCGGTTTACTTGAAACCATGATGACCACCACTGTAGTCGATGAAGTCACCGATTCTGAAAGTGACCGCCATCAGGAATGCCGTGGTCAGGGTATGGCCAATATCGTCAGCGGTTTTATGGGTGGAATGGCCGGTTGTGCCATGATTGGACAGTCGATTATCAATGTCTCGTCTGGTGCACGTACCCGTCTGTCTACGCTTGTGGCAGGCGTGTTCCTACTTTGCCTAGTGGTATTTCTAAAAGATTGGCTGGCTTATATCCCGATGGCAGCACTGGTAGCCATTATGATCATGGTGTCATTTACCACCTTCCAGTGGGGTGCTATCAAGCAGTTTAACAAGCATCCGCTTGCTTTTAATGTGGTGATGATTACTGTTGTGCTGGTAGTTTTGGTGACCCATAACCTGGCATTAGGCGTGTTAATCGGCGTGGTATTGTCTGCCCTGTTCTTTATCAACAAACTGGAAAATACGGTTCACGTATATACTCATTTGCTAGATGAACGTTCTCGTCGTTATGTGATTTCCGGGCAGATCTTTTTTAGCAGTTCAGACCGTTTCTATCAGTTCTTTGACTTTAAGGAAAACCTGGCAGTTGTTGAACTTGATCTGACCCATGCCCATATTTGGGATGTCACTTCTGTGAATATGTTCAATAACGTCGTACAGAAATTTAAAGCCCAAGGAATTGATGTTCAGGTGACTGGACTGAATGAAGCCAGCAGTACTTTGGTCGACCGTTATCAAACCTGATCATCATTCATATGATTTAAAAGGGCCAATTGGCCCTTTTATTTTTCTGAGGAATAAGCTCAATGCCAGTTTTTAGTAGTGAATTCCTGAGAAAAGTTTGACTTGCTCCGCTCAGGACTTAAAATACCGCATTCTGAATTTTTAGATTTGCCAAAGTTATGTCGAACGATCAATTAGACCAGCAAGTCGTGGAGCTGGACAATTTAAGCGAGCACCGTGAAATTGTGACGTTTATGCGCCGCTCAGCGCCATTAAATACCTCTCAACGTACTGCGCTTGAACAATATGGTCACTTAATTTTGGAATATCCGGTGGGTGATTTGCGTCAGCATTTTGAGCACCCTGAACGTCCATTGACTGTAGAAATCGGGTTCGGTATGGGTCGTTCACTGGTATTGATGGCCAAAGCCAATCCTGAACGTAATTTTGTCGGTATTGAAGTGCACGTACCTGGCATCGCACAATGTGTGTATGAAGCAGGTATGGAAGGCTTAACCAACTTGCGTGTCCTGGATGCCGATGCAATTCAAGTCCTACGTGAAATGCCGGATAACAGTATCAACACGGTGCAGTTGTATTTCCCTGATCCATGGCAGAAAAACGTCACTTCAAACGCCGTTTCGTATCACACGACCGCATGCCATTGGTTGAACAAAAGTTAGAGCTCGGCGGTACATTCCACGCTGCGACTGACTGGGAACCGTATGCTGAATGGATGCTGGAAGTGCTTGAAGAGCGTCCACGTTTGGAAAACCTGGCAGGTAAAGGCAACAGTTATCCTCGTCCTGACTGGCGTCCTCAAACCAAATTCGAGCGTCGTGGTATTGAAGCCGGTCACAAGATTAATGACTTTATCTTTAAGAAAATCTCTTAATCCAAGAGGAATCCAAAAAAAGCGCTGATAATTCAGCGCTTTTTTATGAAAAGAATTTATCTTCGAATTAATGAATGATCGCGATCAGAATATCTGAAATCAATTTTAGAAAGAAAAATAGATTGATCATCTTTATGCCAGGCAATTTTTCCTAGGCATTACTCACTTTAACGCAAGAAGATACGATAAATCAATTTTAAAATCGAACTGCCATACGGTGGATAAATCAGCTTCATCAAACTGAATTTTGGACGGCTAAATACCGACTTGGCATGACTAAAGGTCTTAAAGCCTTCATGTCCATGATAATGTCCCATTCCAGATGGGCCAATCCCACCAAAGGGCATATCCTCCATACCTGCCGTCATCAAGGTTTCATTGAGACAAACTCCACCGCTATGTGTCGCATGTAATACTTTTTGTTGCTCAGCTTTGTTATAGCCAAAATAATATAGTGCCAATGGCCGGTCATGCTGGTTGATGTAGTTAATTACTTCATCCATCTGCTCATAGCCAATGACAGGTAGAAGTGGGCCAAAGATTTCATTCTGCATGATCAACATATCGTCATGAACATTGGTCAGGACCAGGTGCGGCAAACGGCGCCCATCTCCCCCATGTTCAATCTGATGCAACTGTGCACCTTTGGCCTGAGCATCCTCAATATATCGCTGTAATCGAGCAAGCTGCCGATCATTAATGATGGTTGTATAATCCGGATTGCTTAAAATACTATTTGGATAAAATTGTCGAATAGCATCGAAGTAAGCTTCAATAAAAGCTTGGATTTGTGACTGATGCACAAATGTATAATCTGGTGCTACACAGGTCTGCCCGGCATTCATGGTTTTGCCAAAAGCCAGACGGCGTGCGCTTTCCTGTAAATCAGCATCTTTCGCGACTATAACAGGTGACTTACCGCCGAGCTCCAGTGTGACTGGGGTCAGATTCTCCGCCGCCGCATGCATCACATGACGTGCAATTGAAGTCGCGCCAGTAAAGAGCAAATGATCAAATGGCAAATTAGTAAATTGCTGCGCGACTTGTGCATCCCCCGTAACTACAGCAATCTGGTCAGCTGGGAAATAACGGGCAATCAGCTGTTGAAACAGACTGGAAAATTCCGGGGTATATTCACTCATTTTCAGCATGACCCGGTTACCCGCAGCCAAGGCCTGGCCCAAAGGACCTATGGCGAGGAAAAGCGGATAATTCCACGGCACCACAATACCAACCACGCCTACCGGCTGATACATCACATAACCCGTGGCTGGCTGAAACAGAATACCAACCTGACGTTTACTCGGCTTCATCCATTTTTTCAGATGTTTCAAGCTGTGTTTCAGTCCATTCAAACTGGTCAGCACTTCAAACAGCTTGGTTTCGTTAAGACTCCGGTTCGAGAAATCCCGACTAATAGCAGCAGCCATCTCATGCTGATGCTCCACCACCATTTGATATAGTGTTTTAAGTTGCTGTTGACGCTGCTCATAGTCTGGATATGCTGCTTGCAAACATGCCTGGCGCTGCTGCTGGAAAATATCCTGCATGTATTTGGTAATATCTAGGTTTGCACCTTGTTCCCATGACGTCATATACGGTCCCTATTTATTCTGTAAAAAGAAATTCTCATATTTTTAAGCAACTTTCGATGTTTGCTGTCTTGCCTGGATCAGATCCACAGCTTTTTCTGCAATCATAATTGTTGGTGCATTGGTATTGCCATTCACGACCGATGGCATGACTGAAGCATCAATCACCCGCAGATTTTGAATGCCATAGACACATAATTCAGGATCGACTACAGACATATCATCAACGCCCATCTTGCAACTACCGACTGGGTGATACACCGTATCTACCCGATTGCGCAGGATTTCCCGAATATCCTCATCATTTTTTACCTGCGCAGTAAATAAATCCTGCTTATACAGACTGGAAAGCGATGGTGACTGCATCAATTTTTGTGTCAGTTTAAAGCCTTGGACCAGATCATCCAAATCGCGTTCATCGTTCAAGAAATTTGGATCAATCAATAGCGGATCATGAATATTTGGCCCGCTCAGTTTAATTGAACCACGGCTGCGTGGATTTAATAACAGACATGACAGGAAATACCGTGGTTTCTGCGGAACTTACGTGCATGGTCATCCACTAATGCCACCACGAAATGCAGTTGCAGATTGGGAATTTTCAGTGCTGGCGAGCTTTTAATGAATCCTCCACATTCAGCAAAATTAGACGCAATCATGCCGCGGCGTTCACTGCGATATCGCCCAATCTGCTTAAACATATCCAGTGAACCTGACATGGATATCCCGAAAGTTCCGGCAAATTCCTTGACGCTATAGCCGAAAATAAAATCGGGGTGATCATGAAAATTCTTTCCAACCCCTGGCAAGTGGTGCTTGAGCTCGATACCGTGTTGTTTCAGTTCTTCAGCATCACCAATTCCAGATAGCATCAATAGGTGTGGAGATTGCATAGCACCTGCCGAGAGCAAAACTTCCTGTCGTGCTCGTAACGTTTTTAATTGACCCGCATGTTGCACCTGCACCCCAACTGCCGCTTTTTGTTCGATTATAATTTTATGCGTGGTGGCTTTAGTCCATATGGTCAAATTCGGACGATTCAAATGTGGAAACAGATAAGCTCGAGCTGCGCTACAACGCTCACCATTATCATGAGTCACCTGATAAACCCCTAAGCCTTCCTGCTCTGCACCATTAAAATCATCCAGCACTGGATAGCCCTGCTCACGTGCTGCCTGTAAATATCGCTCATGGAAAATACTGTCTGTTTGCACATCGGATACATGTAAAGGGCCTGCATTACCATGATATTCATTCTGAATGCGATGGTTATTCTCAGATCGGATAAAATATGGCAGTACTTCATCATAAGACCAGCCAGTACAGCCTTGTGCTGCCCAATCATCATAATCGGCACGATTGCCACGGATATAAATCATGGCATTAATTGCTGAGGAACCCCCCAGACATTTACCACGTGGCTGATAACCTTTACGTCCATTCAATCCTTTTTGTGGAACGGTTTCAAAAGCCCAGTTGTTAATTATGGTTGGTAAACTCATGACACAGGCTGCCGGAATATTTACTGTCCAGGCATTGCCCTGCCCACCTGCTTCCAAAAGACAGAAATAGTGGGATCTTCACTGAGACGGCTGGCCAGTACGCATCCCGCGCTCCCTCCACCAATAATGATGTAGTCAAATTCCTGTTGCATTGTTATTGTTCCATTTTCATTATTATCTTCTCAACTTAAGATATTTTCTGAAAATAGAACAATTGATATTCAGAATTAAACTCGATGCTTGATCGAGAAATCTGCATGCAATTCAGTTACCTATATATTTTTCAGGTTCAGGAAGCTTGATGGCGTTGCAGGATCTGCTGACTCATCAAGGCATATACTTCTGCCAGATCACCACGTTGTGACTGTTCCAGCATGGATTGATGCATATTCAGAATATTTTGATCTCTCCGCATAGCAGGACCTGTCTGCATCTGGCGTGGATCATTCTGTGTCGCTTTATTTGCTGTTTCCAGAATTAATGGATAAAGCAGACCAAAATCCACTTGCTGTGCATCGACTACCTGTTTGGCCATGTCGTAACAGTAGTTACTAAAATTACATGCAAAGACTGCAGCTAAATGCAGACTTAGGCGTTGCGCTGAACTATACGAATAAACTCTACCGCTTAGGCTAGTTGCTAAATTTTGAAGGATATTTTGGTCTTCGCGATCATGTGCTTCGATAAATAAAGGTGTATTTTCCCAGTTAATCTCACGTTCCAGACTAAAGGTTTGTAATGGATAGAATACACCAGCACGTACATGGATTTGTTTCAGCACATCTAAATGAGTACTGCCGGAAGTATGTACGATCAGGTTATTCGGTAAATATGGATGAATCTGTTCAATAACCATGGCAATTGACTGGTCACTAACCGCAATAATGACCAGATCCACACGATTATCCAGTTGCTCAGGCTTTTCAATTGCCTGTGCCTGGAATTGATCTGCCAATTGCTGTGCTTTTTCCAAGGTCCGGCTATAAATCTGCACAATCTCATGCTGTACTGACAATACACGGGTAAGATGATAAGCCACTCGCCCTGCCCCGATGATAGTAATCCGCATTTACTCATATTCCTGATCAATTGCGCACAGCATGCCAATAAAAAAAGGACGAAGCAATTCGTCCTTTTCATTTTGATCAATCTAGTTAAATAGGCTATTTAAATAAACCGTTCTTTAGTCTTAAATTTACACCTTCTGTTTTACACCTTGGTCATCGACCGCACGTACAGTCCCGGTATTGGTATTCATGACTTCAAAGGCAATACGACGGTTTTTATAACGGTCTACATCTTTAGCATTTGATGCATTGGGTTGAGCCGGCCCCATACCTATCGCATTCAACTGGGCAGGATCGACCCCCTGTTTTACCAGATAGTTAACAATCGCCTGAGCACGCTGTAAAGAAAGTTGTTTATTTAGTTCTTCATCGCCTTGAGCATCTGTGTGACCAATCACTCGTAAATGAACTTGTGGCGCACGTTTCATTAAAGCTGCTGTCTGATCCAGAATCGACTGGTTGATGGTCGGGATTTCAGTTGAACCTGGAGCAAAGTTAATTGCTTGCAGATTTAAAGCTGTCGCAACATCTAAGGCTTGGATTTGTTCTATAGGCATACTTGCCAAGACTTTTTCAGCTTCATTGCTCGGCGTATTAATCGCCTTTGCAGTACTAATAGGTTTTTGGGTAATGACCGTCATATTTTTTGCTAGCTGGCGAATTTCACCTGCAATACGTTCAGCATCGGCTGAATTCCCGGCTTGTACAGAAACCTGTTTTCCTTCCCAATGCAAGCTGACATTTGGCACACCCTGCATTGCTTTTAATACAGATGGAATCGTATCCTGATCGGTGAATTCAGAATGGTAATTATCATTATTTTCTGAACCGCAACCGATATTATAATTAAAAATCTGTTTGATCTCGTTTTGTAGAATTTCCATATACTGAGGATCATTAATCTGTACCTGACAGCTAGTAATCTGCCCCTCACTTCCAGTACTTAATTTTAGAAATGCAGTTTCAGTTGCGACTGCTTTAGATGCATTTTGCATATCCCGGATATCATCTGGATCATCATCACGTGTACAGCCTCGGAAGAAGAACATAATTAAAGCAGCCACGATAATAAAGGCAATGACCGGAATTAAAAAACGTGATCTTCTTTCTTTTTGAATCGCTGGTTCAACAGGTTCAGGATCAATTCCCGGTACAGGTGTTGGATGATGGCCAACCAGTGGCGATGCACCTATAGCAAGTAACAGCTGTGATGCCCAGGTCGGCAACGCTTTTTGAATTGAATCATTATTGGTTTCAATTACATAATTAATTGCATCAGGATTAGATGCATCAGCTTCTGTTTTTAGATACTCAATAGTTGGTTTAATCGAACGGTTTAAGGTCTGTTCAAGCTGCTCTTGTGGCACGCTATCGGACAGGCTGGCCAGATGCTCGAGCAGACGTTGTTTGATTTCAGGTTTTTCTGTGAACAATTCACTGATCTTTGGATTTAATTGCTGACTGAGAGTTTCTGCCTGTTCCGGATGCACACGCAATATGCTCAGGAAAATAGGATAAAATTGAGCCAGCGCCTGCTCTTTGGTAGCAACATATTCTGTTTCGCCTTGCAGCACCGTCGGAGTAACATGATATTTTAATCGTTGAATCAGGTCGTCATTCATAAAGTCACCATTCTTTTGATTTTTTAATGATTAATATTTATTCAGTTTAAAACCCGATCTTTTTAGAAAATGTAAATAGTTGTATGAAAATCATAACATTTCAATAGTGCTAGTTAATGATATGTTTACCAAAATAAAAAAAGCCAGCCGAAGCTGACTTTAATAAAAACAATCAGGAAATGATTTATGCTGGCACAAAGCTTTGTAAAACTTTTCCTTTAACCTTTTGATTGATCAATGGTGTATTTTTACCTTGTGACACAATGCTCTCTTTCGTCAAAGTCCATTCCATTTCAGGATCAAGCAGCACCCAACCTGCCTCATTCATCCAGCGCTCTTGCATTTTAGCGACCTTGGCAGGTGCAATCGTCACTTTCTCTACCCATTCCAATGGACTAAACAGACCTTCTTTGATCAGTTGCAAGCCAAATGGAAGGAAGGTATCAAATGCAGTAAAGCCAGGCTGAGTTTCTGCAAACGGCGCCATTTTTGCAGAGCTGCTGAGTGGTTCGTGATGGGTACAGATCGCATCAATCACTCCAGATTTCACGCCTTGACGCAGTAACTCTTTATCTGATTCAGAACGTAATGGTGGACGAACATGAGCCAGTGAGTTGAAGCCGTCAATCAGTGCATCAGTTAAATGTAACTGATGCATCGCCACATCACATGTTACTGGGAGACCTTTTTCTTTGGCAATGCGGATCAGCTCAACAGAGGCACCACAAGACAACAAACCAAAGTGTGCATGCACTTTAGTTGCTTCAATCATCAGCAGATATTTAGCAATCGCGACTGTCTCTGCCAGTGCCGGAATCATTGGTAAACCTTGACGTGATGCAATAAAACCCTCATGCACACAGCCGTCTTTGGCAATTTGCGGTTCTTCTGCATAGAACACTACAGTCAGGTTAAGACCTGCTGCATATTCCAGGGTACGAAGCACCACATCATCATTGGCAAACGGCGCGCTGGCATTGGATACAGCACTACAACCACCTTTTTTCAGACCCGCCATATTTGCGGGCTGTTGTCCATTTAAACCTTGTGTCTGCGCACCAATCACTTCCAGATAGATGCCGCCATCCAGCATGGCTTTTTCAACCAGACCATGAATCAAGGCACCATTGTCCTGCACGATTGGCTTTGAATCTGGTGGCGTAAACACATGCAGAATACCATTTTCACGTGCTGCCTTGCCTTCAGACTTCAAGGTGCCATGCTGTTGCTGACCAGGCTCACGCAAACGCGCGCACAGATCGACCATGGTAGGCATCAGCCATTTACCTTTTCCATCAATAGTTTCTGGAACATTTGCAGTTTCTGCGACACGTTTGCCATTTTGCAGATAAACAGTTTCGACTGAATCAGTGTTTGCAATTGGGTCTAGAACTCGAACATTTTCAA
This sequence comes from Acinetobacter sp. HA, assembly GCF_000264725.1. Taxonomy (NCBI): domain Bacteria; kingdom Pseudomonadati; phylum Pseudomonadota; class Gammaproteobacteria; order Moraxellales; family Moraxellaceae; genus Acinetobacter; species Acinetobacter sp. HA. The sequence goes on from NZ_AJXD01000074.1 coordinate 32,687, forward strand.
TTTTAACAATAGACATGACTTATTCCTTATACCGCAATCGCTTCAATCAAACCTTGTTCCTGGAGCTGGCCCTGCATTGAAAGTGCCAACACCGCCATACGTACTGCAATCCCATTGGTCACCTGATTCAGAATCACTGACTGTGGACCATCTGCAATACTGGAATCAATTTCCACACCACGGTTCATTGGACCCGGGTGCATGACGATGCAATCTGGTTTTGCCATGGCCAGACGTTCTTTGTTTAGACCGTACATTTTGTAGAATTCAGCCTGTGAAGATAGCGCCGGTGAATCAATCCGCTCGTTCTGAATACGTAAGGTAATGATCACATCGCAGTCTTTGATGCCGTCTTCCATATTATTGAACAAACGAACTTCTGGACCGTAATCATCGAAGCCATAAGGAAGTAAAGTATTGGGTGCAATAACACGAATATCTTTACAGCCCAAGGTTTGCAAAGCTGCGACATCCGAACGCGCTACACGTGAGTGCTTGATGTCACCGATAATCGCAATTGAAATATCTTCAAAATTCTTTTTGGTCTCACGGCGAATCGTGAGCATATCTAACATGGCTTGGGTTGGATGGGCATGACGGCCATCCCCCGCATTAATGATAGCCAGATTCGGACAAACATCTTTGGCAATAAAATGCGCTGCACCAGAAGATGAATGACGCACCACGAAAATATCCGCTGCCATTGCTTCAAGGTTCCACAAGGTATCGCGCAGCGTTTCACCTTTAGAGGTACTTGAACGTGCGATATCAATATTAAGAACGTTAGCAGAAAGGCGCTTTGCAGCTGCTTCAAAAGTGGTACGGGTACGGGTAGAGTTTTCGAAGAAGAGGTTCATTACCGTTCGCCCTTCGAGCAAATTATTGGTAATGAGCTGATTTTGGTCATTAAAAAAGGACGCCGCAGTGTCCAGTATTTTTGTAAGAGTTTCTTTAGAAAGACCTTCGATAGTCAAGAAGTGTTTTAGTATTGCCTTCTTTATTGAGTTGAATCTGGCTCGGTGTATGCAATGCAGCCAAGTGCATGAGAGATTCCTTATACGTTAAGTCAACGTATTATACAGAGATTCACCTCTGTTCGCACTTGGGAAATCGGCTACTTGTACAAAAACCGACTTGATAATAAAAATTGATTTTGAAATTCCTATGTATTTTTTCAATAAGATAATTTAACCTTTTTCTCAGATTGCTGTTTTTACATGCAAAAACTGAGTGCATCAGTCTGGAGCATCTGCACTCATAACCAGCTTAGCGCAATGCGCCAATATAACGATGGGCAACTTGGGCGCGATGAATATCTTCTTGTGTCGGTTCCACAACAATCAAGTCATCCTGAACATGCTGAGTTGTATCTGTTAGAGATTCATCCTGATCCATAGACAGATCGAAAACCTGTCTTAATTTTTCTACCAGTCGTGATAACTCCTCATCTTGAGTTGCTATAGCCAGCTCAATCACATGCTTTGCATAGTCTTTATTTTCAGACAGATAGATTGCATCAATTACACGACCGGAAACGCGTCTTAAACGCGCATAAATTAAAGTTGCAATTGAAAAGCTATCCCCATTTACCATTTTAAACTCCCAATTATTTTAAAAAATGAGACTGTAACCCCTCCCCAGTGGTTACAGTCTCATTTTGTATAAGGAGCAATTTCCATACCAATTTGATTCACTTATCATGTATTTAATATTTATTTCATTGTAGCGCACTTGTTCAGGTGAAATTTCAAAGCCAATCGAAACAATTTCAAAAGCTTTAAAAGGCAAAATACGGTAAACTGAGCGCAGTTTTTATTTATTCTTTTCCGGTCTCTCTATTTTATGAATACCTCTTCACGTTTAAGCAATTATTGGGTCACCTGTGCCGATGGTCTGGAAACCTTATTAGAAGAAGAAATCAAAGGTTTAGGTGTTCAGGATATTGAACGTTTCCCGGGGCGTCTGACCTTTAAAGGCACACTTGAAAATGCATACCGCATCTGCATGTGGTCGCGTCTGGCTTCACGTGTCCTGATGCCAATCCACACACATGAAATTGAATTCTCCCATGATGCGCGTGATGTGGCTGAAGAGCTTTATGAAGGTGCAATCAGCTTTGACTGGTCACTAATTTTTGCACCACAAAGTACCTTCGCAATTCGTCTGCATGTCGAACGTGATATCAAAGTCAATACCCAATTTGCCACTTTGCGTGCTAAAGATGGTGTCGTGGATTCCTTTATGGAAGCCGTGGGTAAACGTCCAAGTATTGATACCAAACAGCCAGAAATCACTATGTATATTCTGGCTGGTAAAAAAGCTCATACCTACTGCCTGGACCTTTCTGGTGATTCGCTGCATAAACGTGGCTATCGTCGCTTTATGACTGAAGCACCAATCAAGGAAAACCTGGCAGCAGCGATCCTGCAAAAAGGTGGCCTGAAAGACATCAACCCGGATATCGTGGTTGATCCTATGTGTGGTTCAGGTACCTTTATTATTGAATCTTTAATGATTCTGACTGATCGTGCACCAGGCCTGGTACGTCGTTTCGGCTTTAACGGCTGGAATGGTCATGATCATGAATTGTGGATGGGTATTAAAGCCGAAGCTGCTGAACGTCATAAAGCTGCGCTGGAAAATCCATTACCAAAATTTTATGCCTTCGATGCTGACTGGGAAGCGGTAAAAGCCACCAAGCAAAATATCATTGCGGCAGGTTTTGAATCAGCGCTTGACCAGATTATGATCGAAGAACGTACCTTAAATGACTGGCCTGATTTCCAGGCTGAAGGCAAGAAAGTATTCTTCGTGACCAACCCGCCTTATGGTGAGCGTTTAGGTGACAAGGCTTCTAACCGTGCGTTGTACTTAGGTGTGTCTAATCTGCTGCAAAAGAATTTCCCGAATCAGAAAGCAGCAGTGATTGCATCCCAAGTTGAACAGGCAGATGTCTTGGCGTTCAATGATCCGCAAATTCTACGCCTGATGAACGGTAAATTACCGATCTATATCCGTTTCGGTACAGTTAAACCGGCTGCAGTGGTACGTCCATTCCTGGAAAGCTGGCAACCACAGCAATTCGAGCCAATCGAAGGTGCCATGGAATTTGCCAACCGTCTGACCAAGAATATGCAAACTCTGAAAAAATGGGCGGTGAAAGAAAATATTCACTGTCTACGTTTGTATGATGCAGACCTGCCTGACTTTAATGTGGCGGTAGACCTGTATGGTGAGCGTCTGCACGTTCAGGAATATGCCCCACCGAAAAAAAATTGATCCTGAAAAAGCTAAAAAACGTTTTAATTTGGCTTTGCAGGCGATTCGTGCTGTGACGGGTTTAGGTCGTGATGCGATCTTTATCAAGACCCGTGCCCGTCAGGAAGGCAAAAACCAGTACACCAAACAAAGTACGGCGTCTAAACGTTTTATCGTGCAGGAAGGTCAGGCCAAGATTCTGGTCAACCTGACCGATTATCTGGATACCGGTCTGTTCCTGGATCACCGTCAGATGCGTTTACGTATTGCCAAAGAGGCCAAAGGCAAGCATTTCCTGAATCTGTATAGCTATACCTCTACGGCAAGTTTACATGCAGCACTGGGTGGTGCAGCAAGTACGACGAGCGTGGATTTATCCAATACCTATTTGAACTGGTCGAAAGAAAACTTCGTCTTGAACGGCCTGACTGTAGATCATGCTGATGAGCAACATCAGTTCTTTGCATCTGACTGTTTCGAATGGCTGAAAGAAGGTCATGAGCAATATGAACTGATCTTTATCGATCCACCAACATTCTCTAACTCGAAGAAATTCTACGGTACTTTTGACGTACAACGTGACCACTTATCTTTGATTAAACGTGCCATGAATCGTTTAACCACTGAAGGTACACTCTACTTCTCAAATAATTATCGTGGCTTTGAAATGGATGCAGAAATCTTGGCATTCTTTGATGTGGAAGAAATCACCCATGAAACCATCGGCCCTGATTTCAAGCGTAATCAGAAGATTCACCGTGCATGGAAAATCACTCATCCAAAAATGTAATTTGATAATGAATTAATTTCTTTCATCAGGATTTACACCCTCTTTCTTTTTCTCGCAGAACGAGAAATGAAAAGTGGTGCGATGAAAGCAGTAAGTACCATAAAGAAAAACCCAGCCTAGGCTGGGTTTTTCTTTTCCGATCAGTTTAGATTAGTTGAGCTTCATTTTCTCGAAGACCAGTTCACCATTTTCAGCGCTAACCACAATGGTATCGCCCGGATTGAATTTTCCTTCAAGAATGTTTTGCGCCAGGCCATTTTCTATACGTTGCTGAATCGCACGTTTCAATGGACGCGCACCATATAGAGGATCAAAGCCTACATCGATCAACTGGTCAAAAGCACTGTCTTCCACGGATAAGCGCAAGTCGCGCTCTGCCAGACGTTGACGTAAACGGTTCAACTGGATATCGGCAATACCACGAATCTGGGCTTTTTCCAGTGAATGGAACACCACAATCTCATCGATACGATTAATAAACTCAGGACGGAAGTGTTCCGACACTGCATTCATCACTACACTACGTACCTCATCTCGGGTCGCACCACCACCCAGTTCACGCACATCACTTGAACCTAGGTTAGAAGTCATCACGATCACGGTATTTTTAAAGTCCACCACACGGCCTTGTGAATCCGTTAAGCGGCCATCATCCAATACCTGTAATAAGATATTAAATACATCCGGATGCGCTTTCTCAACTTCATCAAACAGCAACACGCTATAGGGTTTACGACGTACCGCTTCAGTCAGCACTCCACCTTCTTCATAACCGACATAACCCGGAGGCGCACCAACCAGACGGCTGACAGAATGTTTTTCCATAAATTCCGACATGTCGATACGGATCATTGCATCATCACTGTCAAACAGGAAGTTCGCCAAAGCTTTGGTCAACTCAGTCTTACCCACCCCGGTTGGACCTAAGAACAGGAATGAACCACTTGGACGGTTTGGATCAGACAATCCGGCACGAGAACGACGGACTGCATTCGACACTGCCACGACAGCTTCTTCCTGACCGACGACACGTTTATGCAGGAATTCTTCCATATGTAGCAGTTTGTCACGCTCACCTTGCAGCATTTTTGCCACTGGAATACCAGTTGCAGCACTGACCACTTCAGCAATCTCATTGTCAGTGACTTTGTCACGCAATAGTTTTGGCGCTTCACTTTCTTCAGCTGCTTCAATACGTTCCAGTTGCTTCTGTAACTCAGGAATCACGCCATACTGATAACGTGCCGCTTCTGCCAGATCACCCTCACGCTGCGCTTTTTCTAGCGCAATACGGGCTTGATCCAGCTTCACCTGAATGTCTTTATTGCCTGCAACCAGCGCTTTGTCTGCACGCCAGATTTCTTCCAGTTCGCTATACTCTTTCTCAACTGTAGCAATCTGATCTTCCAGATATTTCACTTCAGACTTGGCACCCGAATCTTCATCTTTTTTCACCGCTTCCAGTTGCATTTTCAGCTGAATCAAACGGCGTTCAAGTTTATCCAAAGCTTCTGGCTTAGAGTCCAGCTCCATTTTGATACGAGATGCTGCTTCATCAATCAGGTCAATCGCTTTGTCTGGCAATTGACGGTCAGTGATGTAGCGATGTGACATTTTCGCCGCAGCGATAATCGCAGAATCCAGAATCTGTACACCATGGTGAGTCGCATAACGATCTTTCAGACCACGCAAAATTGCAATGGTATCTTCTACACTTGGTTCATCCACCAATACTTTCTGGAAACGACGTTCCAAAGCTGCATCTTTTTCGATGTACTGGCGGTATTCGTCCAGGGTCGTTGCACCCACACAACGCAGCTCACCACGTGCCAATGCTGGTTTCAGCATGTTACCGGCATCCATGGCACCATCGCCCTTACCTGCGCCCACCAGGGTATGCAGCTCGTCGATGAATAGAATAATTTCGCCTTCATGTTTGGCCAGGTCTTTCAGAACAGCTTTTAGACGTTCTTCAAATTCGCCACGGTATTTGGCACCAGCCAGCAATGAACCTAAATCCAGTGACAGAACGCGTTTACCTTTCAGACCTTCTGGAACTTCACCATTCACGATACGCTGTGCCAGACCTTCTACAATCGCAGTTTTACCGACACCAGGCTCACCGATCAGTACCGGGTTATTTTTGGTACGGCGTGACAAGACCTGAATGGTACGGCGAATTTCATCATCACGACCAATCACTGGATCCAGCTTGCCTTGTAATGCGCGTTCAGTCAGGTCAATGGTGTATTTATTTAAAGAGTCACGCTGATCTTCATGATTATTGCTCATGACTTTTTCATTGCCTCGAATTTGATGAATGACTTGTTTTAAGGTCTCGGCTTTAACACCTACTTCACTTAAAAGTGATTTGGTTTTGCCTGTTTCCGCTAATGCTAACAATACCCAGTCAGTAGAAAGGAATTCATCCCCTGCTTTTTGGGCAAAACTGTCTGCCAGATGCAGAACTTTCGCTGCTTCAGGACTAAGGTTAATATCACCGGTGGACTGGCTTAAAGTCGGTGCATTACTCAGCGCAGTTTGCAGTTTAGCTTGCAAATCACGTAAGTTCGCACCTGCCTGTTGCAGCAGACTGATATTGGATGACTCATCTAATAAAGTTGCCAGAATGTGAATACCGTCGATAGAAGCATGGTCCTTACCCATTGCCAAGGATTGTGCATCTGAAAGGGTTTGCTGCAGGCGATTTGTAAATTTTTCAAAGCGCATTATTGTTCTTCCTCACAACAAATTTTTAACTTAATTCATATATGGGAGCACGCACATAAATTTCAAATAAATTTATATATATTTTTCAAAAACTTAAAATAAATATCAGGCAGTCTTCAATAATAATATTGGTATAGTCAAATCATATTTCAAGTCAACAAAGAAGAATTTTTATTCAGCCACAAACTTAATCATGTGAAATAAAAAAAGCCTTTATCAATAAAGGCTTTTCCGGAATAGATTATAAAAATTATGGTGCCGGATTCGGCTGCTGACGATGAATCGCTTCAATGCCTTTCAGTACTTCCTCAGACAGGTTGACTTCAAAAGCCTGAATATTTTCTTTTAGCTGATCCAGATTAGTTGCACCAATAATCGTGCTGGTTACAAAGAACTGCTGTTTAATAAATGCCAATGCCAATTGAGTCAGGGTCAGACCATGCTGCTCTGCCAGTTGTGCATATTGCTCCACCGCCCATTCACTTTCCGGATTGCTATAACGGCTAAAACGCGAGAATAAAGTCACACGGGCATTGGCCGGACGTGCGCCATTGCGGAATTTACCCGTCAGATATCCGAATGCCAGTGGTGAATATGCTAGCAAGCCAACACCTTCGTATTTGGCAATTTCTGACATACCGATTTCATAGGTGCGATTCAGCAGGTTATATGGATTCTGTACGCTGACAAATTTTGATAATCCCAGTTTCTCGGCCAGATGCAGGAACTTCATCGTCCCCCATGGGGTCTCATTCGACAGACCGATATAACGGATACGGCCATTTTTAATTTCATATTGCAAGGCGGTCAGGGTTTCTTCGAGATCCGTCACTGCACGGTCTTCGGCTGCTTCAGCATTGCCATAACCGAGTTTACCAAAGAAATTCGTTGGGCGTTGCGGCCAGTGCAACTGGTATAAGTCGATATAATCGGTTTGCAGACGTGACAATGACTGGTCTATGGCCGCTGAAATTTCATCTGCCCCAAAACGGGTCTGTCCATCACGGATATGACTACCACCTTGTGATGGACCAGCGATTTTGGATGCTAAAAACAGTTTGTCACGACCGCCACGTGATGCAATCCAGTTCCCGATAATGCGTTCTGTCGCACCTTGGGTTTCCAGTTTTGGCGGTACCGGGTACATTTCTGCGGTATCCCAGAAATACAGTCCTTGATCCAGTGCATAATCGAGCTGCTCAAAAGCTTCTTCCTGGGTATTTTGTTCACCAAAGGTCATGGTACCTAAACAGATTTCTGGAAGTAAAATGCCGGTATCTGCAAGTGGTTTGAATTGCATGAATAATTCCCTGTCTATTCTAGGTTTGACTTATCATAATAAAGTACACCTAGAGTATAGAAGGAAAGCGACGGGCTGAAATCATCTTTTCTAAGAAGTTTGTTCTTATTTGTGATGTTGGATTTTTCGCAGCTATAAAAAAAGCAAACCCGAAGGTTTGCCCTTTTCTCAAAATTACAGTTTATTCTTCTGAATCATCTTCAGCTGGTACTTCATTTTTGCTCCAGTGAGGCATCAAAGATCAGAATTGCTTTACCATCCGTTTCGATCATGCCTTGCTCTTCAAGGGTTTTCAGTACGCGACCGACCATTTCACGGGAACAACCTACAATACGGCCAATTTCCTGACGGGTAATACGGATCTGACGGCCATTTGGCAAGATCATCGCTTCAGGCTGAGCTGAAAGATCAATCAGACAACGTGCGATACGACCAGAAACATCAATAAATGCCAGGTCAGTTACTTTACGTGTCGTATTCTTCAGACGGCGAACCAGTTGGGCAAAGACCGCATAACTCAAGTCAGGATATTGTTTGCTCAGTTCATGGAAGTTTTCGTAGCTAATCTCTGCAATTTCACAAACGTCACGCGTACGCACTTCTGCAGTACGTTGTGGATTTGCTTCGAATAAGCCCATTTCCCCAAAAAAGTCACCCGCGTTCAAATATGCCACGACAATTTCACGCTCATCATCTTCACGAAGAATGATCGATACAGACCCCTTCAGAATCAAATATAAAGATTTAGATTCTGTTCCTGCATCAACGATCGTTGTACGTTTTGGGTAACGGTTGATATATGCACGTTTTAATAATGCCTTCACGGATTCTGGCAATTGTCCCGGAGAAAGTGCATCTGTGCTTAATTGTGAAAAGTTTGAAGTCATGCTAGCAGTTCCAAATAAGGATAATTTTTAGATCGCACAAGACCTAATGTGAACTTGTCACACAGTGGGAATGAAATTCCTTATCAACCCAATTTATGTTAGTGTACAGTTACTTCGTAAATTTATAGCTTTTTTTAGGTAGTTGCAATGCAAACAAGCGTTCATTGGTTAGAGAATGTTGCTTTTGAAGCAAAAACGCAAAGTGGTCACAGTATCGTCATGGACGGATCGCCAGAATACGGTGGTGAGAACCGTGGTCCTCGTCCAATGGAACTTCTATTAACCGGTTTGGGTGGTTGTGCTTCGTTTGATATTGTCACCATTTTAAAGAAAGCGCGTCAGGACATTACTGATGTTCGCTGTGAACTCAATGCAGAACGTGCCGACGCGATTCCTGCAGTATTTACGAAGATTCACCTGCATTTTGTGGTGACAGGTAAAGGCATTAAAGAGAAACAAGTGGCTAAGGCTGTCGAGCTTTCTGCCGAAAAATACTGCTCAGCCAGCAGAATGCTGTCTGATGGCGGTGTGGAAATTACGCACGATTTTGAAATTATTGAAGCTGAATAATCTGGCTGATCTAGTTATAAAAGCGGTCCCTCAGACCGCTTTTTCTTTATCTGTTCTTTGATATCAGACCAACACCATTTAGACAGATTGAGAGGTCGAATAAGTCGAACCATCCTCAAAAATCACCTGCTTTTCAGGCCATCTAAGAGCCGCTAATTTGCTTGAAAATTCTCGTTGCTGCTGCCGATCCAGATAGCGTTTCCCGACTGAATAATCCACACAGAACACATTTTGCTTATGCCCAAACCACTGTAGCGGATCAATCTGCTGAAACAGGCCAGCTTTCACTTCAGCCAAGTCAAATTTACGCCAGTAATGACCAATAATGACGGGAATATCCTCCTGATAATCCTCCCACCAAGGCAGACGGTCTTTCATACGCCATTTGCCGCCGGCATAAATGGGCTTATCTGTCATATATTCGGCACCAGAGGTCAATACTTTGATTGGATTATACATCTGCTCAATCCATTCCTTTTGTGCCAGATATTTCAGCCAGGGAATATCGCTATTCGGATCAGTGAGCGCTTCACGAAACTGCTCTGCTTCTTGGCATGCCTGTTCTGTAATACCTGCATCATTAATGTGTTGCTGGGTCTGCTGGACAAAATGTTCATAGGCTTCAAGTAAATGCAGCTTGTCCAGTGCTTTTAGTTGTTGAATGGAGTGTGTATCCCAGCAGGCATGCACAACCCGAATTTGATCTGATTCCAGTGCAATGGGTAAAGTTTGCAGAAATTGTAGAATCCACTGCTGGTCTTCTGGCGTAGCAGGTACAGAGTAAAAAGATTTATGGTCATCCATATGGGGTGAGCCAAAATACCAGCCATTGCCTTCACGATAGGATTGATTTAGCAGGTTCAGCTCATGGTTACCCAGCACACAGTAGGCATGGCCCCGCTCCATTAGAATCTTCACTTGCTGAATTACCGCGACGCTGTTTTGCCCACGGTCACAAAGATCACCCACAAAGATCAGCTTACGCTGTTCTGGATGCTCACCTTTAAGATTATAGCCCATGACATGTAAGAGACTGTTTAAGGCGTCGATCTCACCATGAATATCACCCACAATGTCGAACCGATCTCCCTGAATAGGCTGGATGAACTGATATGACATTCAGACACCTCCTCGACATTTGAGTCCTGCAATTACTCAGACTGAGTATTAATCTAATTCTTTCAATATATTCATTATATTGTCTATACCTTTAATCGGGTGTTCAAGCTAAATTTTTGGGGCGTTCAAAACGAACCATCTTCTTATCTATATGAAATGGCTGTTTATTCATTTCACCTATAGCTCTAAAGGCTGATGCTTCGACAATAAAGCATCCCTTTAGTTTTCATCATGGTAAATAAAAACCGGTGCCTAAGCACCGGTTTTTATTTCAGTTCACTAAGCTGATAGTCAGTGCAGCTTCTAATTAAGCCTGTAGTGATTCAATGATCTGGTTCAATGTCGCACTTGGACGCATTACAGCATTTACTTTCGCAGGATCAACTGCGTAGTAACCACCGATGTCTACAGTTTTACCTTGAACAGTATTCAGTTCTTCAACGATTTTCGCTTCGTTTTCAGCCAAGGCTTGTGCGATAGGCGCGAATTTCGCTTTCAATTCTGCATCTTGATCTTGTGTAGCAAGCTCTTCAGCCCAGAATTTAGCCAGGTAGAAGTGGCTACCACGGTTGTCTAACTCGCCAGTACGACGTGATGGAGACTTGTCATTGTCAAGCAATTTACCAGTCGCAGCATCAAGTGTGTTTGCAAGTAGTTTCGCACGTGGATTATTTTCTTTAATACCCATTTCTTCTAGAGAAACAGCAAGTGCCAGGAACTCGCCTAAAGAATCCCAACGTAAGTGGTTTTCTTCTACCAGCTGTTGTACATGCTTAGGTGCAGAACCGCCCGCACCAGTTTCGTACATGCCGCCACCCGCCATTAATGGCACGATAGAAAGCATTTTCGCAGAAGTACCCAGTTCCATGATTGGGAACAAGTCAGTCAGGTAGTCACGCAGGATGTTACCAGTTACTGAAATAGTATCCAGGCCACGAGCAACACGTTCAAGCGTATAACGCATCGCACGTACTTGAGACATGATCTGGATGTCTAGACCGTCAGTATCATGATCTTTCAAATAAGTTTGAACTTTCTTGATCAGTTCGTTTTCGTGTGGACGGTACGGGTCAAGCCAGAAGATTGCAGGCATGCCAGAGTTACGTGCACGCGTTACAGCAAGTTTTACCCAGTCGCGGATCGGTGCGTCTTTCACCTGACACATACGCCAGATATCGCCTTCTTCCACGTTCTGAGACATCAACACTTCACCTGTTTCCAGATCAGTGATGTTCGCAATACCTGCTTCAGGAATTTCGAAAGTCTTGTCGTGTGAACCGTATTCTTCAGCTTTTTGCGCCATCAAACCAACGTTAGGTACAGTACCCATTGTACGTGGATCGAAGTTACCATTCCATTTACAGAAGTTGATCATTTCCTGGTAAATACGTGCGAAAGTAGATTCAGGCATTACCGCTTTACAGTCGTAAGGTTTGCCGTCAGCACCCCACATTTTACCACCACCACGGATCATTGCAGGCATAGAAGCATCTACAATAACGTCGTTTGGAGAATGGAAGTTAGTGATACCTTTCGCAGAATCAACCATTGCAAGCGCTGGACGGTGTTCTTGACAAGCATGTAAGTCACGGATGATTTCTTCACGTAAAGAAGTCGGAAGTGTTTCAATCTTTTCGTAAAGTCCAGCCATACCGTTGTTTACGTTAATGCCTAGCTCATCAAACAGTTTACCGTGTTTCTCAAACGCTTCTTTGTAGTAAATGCGCACACAGTGACCGAATACGATCGGGTGTGACACTTTCATCATGGTCGCTTTAACGTGTAGAGAGAACAGGATGCCTGCTTCTTTACAGTCATCTAATTCTTTTTCATAGAAGTCACAAAGCGCTTTTTTGCTCATGAACATGGAGTCAATGATTTCGCCGTCTTGAAGCGCAACTTTTGGCTTAAGAACAATGGTTTCACCAGACTTAGTGATCAATTCCATTTTCACGTTATGTGCGCGATCTAAAGTCATCGACTTTTCACCGTGGTAGAAGTCACCTTCATCCATATGTGAAACGTGAGTTTGTGACCACTGTTTCCACTCGCTCATAGAGTGCGGGTGTTTTTTCGCGTAGTTTTTAACGGCAGTTGGGGCACGACGGTCAGAGTTACCTTCACGTAATACCGGGTTTACAGCAGAACCGAGGCATTTACCGAAACGTGCTTTAAGTGCTTTTTCTTCTTCAGTAGTTGGGTTTTCTGGGTAATCAGGAATTGCATAGCCCTTAGACTGAAGCTCTTTAATACATGCTGTTAACTGAGCTACAGAAGCACTGATATTAGGTAGTTTAATAATATTTGTGCTTGGATCTTGTGTAAGACGGCCTAGCTCAGCAAGGTTGTCAGCTACTTTCTGTTCTTCAGTCAGGTAGTCTGAGAATTCTGCGAGCACGCGTGCTGCAACAGAGATGTCAGTTTTGACAATCTCAACGCCAGCAGGCTTAGTAAAGGTCTCAATGATCGGCAGTAGCGAGTAGGTCGCCAACAATGGCGCCTCGTCGGTCAGTGTGTAAATGATTGTTGACTTTCCACCAGCCATATATAGCCCCTTGCGTTTGATAGAGTTTTGAGGATCAAGCTTTTGACTCAGACCCTGTGAACCGATATGTTTGCATTAAACCTTGAGAGTATCGTATCTCCTTGCTTTACAGTCAACGAAATATCATTTCAAGTTGTGATTTTGCTGAAAAATTATACAATTTGTTGCAATTTTCTATTGATTATAATCCAATCAATTTCCTCATCTTTCATATACAAAAAATCTATTATTCTTATTCTGCCTATTTCTAAAGAATATTTAGCAGTTTTTCTAATATATAGTTTTTTTAGAGCTGATAAGTTCTAATGAATCCTTAGGTTTACTCAGGTTATTCACCGTATAGAAAATAGCTTTTTTATAAATACCTTTACTTTAAAAAGCCAAATAGACTATTCATCATCATCATTTTTAGCACTATTTCAGGGCGATCAAAGTTTTTAACTATTAAAAGAGACAAAAAAACGATGAATAGTTTTGTTCAGTGTTGGACTTAATGACAGACTACTTAAAACATCTTGGTCAATTTAAACAAAATCTGAATATGTTAGCAAAAATGATGATTTTACTGTTTTTAATTTTATTCTGATCATAGTGTTTTAGATGGATAAATCGGCAAATTTAAGTTAAAAAATATACTTTTTTTATTTATCACTAATCTACTCTAGGATTGTAATTTTGAGATGTTCATAAGGGGTGTTGCTCTACTTTTAACACAATAAATTATTGTAGATATTTGTTATAAAAAAGCCGTCGGCTACAAAACTGAAGGTGGAAAGAAGTCAGTAAAAGAAAGGCATTTAGATAGCAAATTAAAGCAATTCAAGTAAAGTTAAATATAGTTAGCTATCAGTACACATCCTAGCGATCATGTTCTGATGGACGTGGTTTGATTCAATATTAAAGAGCAACAGGCCTTGTTATTCATTGCTCTTTTCTAGATTTATGAATCAGTGTTAATGCTTAGGCTATTTTCCAATCCTGTCTTTTATTCAATGCCCTTTATAGCGTCCCGGTCGATGATTAATCGCCAGAAAACTTCCCATGATCACTGCTGCCAGAATTGACCAAAGCACTTTATCAAATGGCACAATCCAGAGTGCAAGTAGCACCACAATACAGTCAATTACCATCTGTACATTGCCTGCTTTCATACCCCACTTTTCCTGTGCATATAGGGAAATGATGGTTGCACCACCGAGACTGGATTTATGTCGGGCCAAGAACAGCACACCGGTTCCCATCAGAAAGCCACCTGCAATCGCGGCAAAAGCTGGATGCAAATAATCAATATGCAAATACCGAGGTGCAATAAAGGTAATCAGAGAGAGTAAAGCGACAGAAATAAAAGTCTTAAGCGTAAATTCCCTGCCAATATATTTCCAGGCGAACCAGTAAAAAGGGATATTGATCACAAAATAGATTAGACTGAAAGACCAGCCTGTGGCGTAATGCAGCACAAAGGCAAGCCCTGCGGTACTGCCGGTCAATAAGCCCGCCTGAGCAAACATGGTCATACAGATACTGACAAACAGAGAACCTGAAAATAAGGCCTGTAGGTCTTCAAAAAAAGTATGTTTTCTGGTCTCCTGCGGTGCAGGATGACGCGTGGGGTAAATCACCCGAGGATTAGATTGAATTGCCATATACGCTAACCTTTAAAACTCTTTTTCGCTTGTGGCGAAGCCGAGGGTTTAATTTAGGCTCTGCACTTCTGGCACAGAACCTGACGGTATGTTGTTATTGCAATTTGCTTGCCAGCAACAGGCACCAAAAACTGATTTTTATATAAAATTTATCATTCTCTATGTCAAAAGATATTTGGTACTAGACTTAGATTAATACATTGATCTGTCCAGGAGAAAAAGAAATTGTGAACTAATGCTTCTAAACAAGCATTAACATTTATAAAGCACTTATTAGGGTTATTAGCGAGTCATTAAAACCACTTACATCGGCAACAATTTTTTAAATCAGCCGAGCTATAAATACAACAGACTTGGGAGGTTGGGTTTTTATAATAGAAAAAATATCCAATAACGTGATTCATGAAGAAGTAGGTAAACTCTTATGGCAAATCCAGATGAAAACAAAGAACTTGAGGAAGCATTGAACGAAGAATTTCCTGAGGAGGAATTAGACCCGCAAGAAAAGCAGGATCGGGAAATTCAACGTGGTCAATTAGGTATAGATAAAGATCCCCAAGTTAAACGCGACCAGATCCGTCAAAGACATGAGGATGAAGAAGATGAGAATCCCTAGCTAATCATCTTTATGGTATTGCAGGCCTTTAGCATTATATTTGGCTTGAACTACCCTACCCCCTGAAAAATCCTGAAAATACAGGTCTGTCCCTCTGCTTTGGATACTTTTTGAAAAACTAATCTTATTAGAACATGAGCGACATGATCAAAAATCAGAATAGTCATGTTCTTATAATGATGAATGAGTCATTCCTTCGCTTCTTTCTCAACCCTTTGTATTCTGGTATCACTTTGAATCAGGCCATCGACCAGATGGTACGATCACAGGTGGCTGATAAACGCGGATCATGGATGACTAAAAGTACGGCACAATCCCGTTCCTGATGCACCTTACGAAATAGCGCAAACATTTCTTCCGCAGTTTGTGTATCCAGATTTCCAGTGGGTTCATCCGCCAGCAATAAAGCTGTATTGGTAATTAATGCACGAGCAATCGCAACACGCTGTTGCTGTCCACCAGACAGCTCATTCGGTTTACGATCAGCAAACTTTTCCAGTCCAACTGCTGCCAGTAATTCACGTGCCTGATCAATTGACTGTTGATCGGGTCTGCCGTGGGTCAACATTAATGGCATTAAAATATTATTAAGTGCAGTAAATGCCTGAATCAGATGGTGAAACTGGAAAACAAAGCCAATACTGTTGCCTCGTAGTGCAGTCCGTTCTGTATCTGTCATTTTACTGGTCGGCTGACCAAGCAGATATAATTCACCACTGCTCGGCTGATCCAGTAATCCCAGAATATTCAATAAGGTACTTTTTCCTGAACCTGAAGGACCAATCAGTGCAGCAAAATCCTGACGTTCAATACATAGGTCAATACCGTGCAAAACTTCCACTTCATTTGGTTGACCAATATTATAAGATTTTCGCAGCGCCTCTAAACGCAAAACTTCTTGAAACTGCTCAGACATGACGAATCGCCTCCACTGGGTCCAAGGCTGCTGCACGACGTGCTGGTATAGCGGCTGCCAGTACACCGGTCAAAGTTGCCAATAACAGTGCTAGAAGTACCAGTTCAATAGGTACTGGAATATAAAACAGGCCTGGGCCAAAATTATTAAAAATCCATACCAGGCCATAACTGGCAGAACTGCCGATTGCCGAACCGATAAGCCCAAAAATCGCCCCCTGAAACAGGAATACTCTTAAAATTTGTGTTTGGGTTGCACCAGTCGCGCGTAAGATTCCAATTTCCCGGGTTCGTTGCACCACGCTAACTGACATGACACTGGCAATACCAAAAGCGACTGAAACGGCGACGAAAATAATAATCATATTGGTCGAGAGACTTTGTGAGGAAATCGCATTCATCAACTGCGCATTGGTTTCAATCCAGCTTTCAGCCTGCAAGGATGTCAGGCGTCCTACCTGATCCGCAATCTGATCTGCCTGAAAAAGGTCCGTTACCCGCAGATCAATTACCGTCACCCCACCCGGCAACAGCAACAAAGACTGTGCCTGTTTCAAATCCAGATAGATATAGCGTGCATCCAGTTCACGCACCCCTAACTCAAAAATCCCGGCAATATTTACCAAGGTACTTTCTTGCTGCCCGGTATCCAGCCGTAATTTACTCCCTACCTGCACACCAAGATCTTTAGCCAATTCACTGCCAATCACGACATCATCCGCACCAATCCTTAACTGACCGCTCTGTAAGTATTCTTTTAAAGGAATAATCTGCTGATAACGTTCCAGATCAATCCCAACCAGTGCAACAGATTCGATCGCATCCCCACGCTGGACCAGAGCCGGTCCAGAAACAACAGGTGATACTGCAGTCAGAACGGGCAATTGATCCAGTGTCGTTACAATTTGCTGCCAGTTATTGATGGAACGTAAACGTTGTGCGCGCTTATCTTCCAATACAAGCTGAATAATACCTTCTTTGGTTGGCGCGACCTGATTGACTTCATCTGGAGACAATAAACGGATATGTGCTTGGGTCCCTAAAGTCCGGTCAATCAGATTGGATTGCAAACCTTGAATCAATGCTGTAATAAATACAATCACAGCCACGCCCACTGCGACTCCGACAGTGATCATGATGGATTGTGATCGGCCTTCACGTAAGAAACTGACCGCAATTTTCCATTCGGTCCATAGCCGTCCGAAAAAGTTTTTCAATCGAGTTTCACCGGTATTTCGTTTTTAGTATTGTTTTGATTGGCAGGATTTTCAGTTAGGATATTTTGCGGTTTTATCCGCACTCGTGCGCCATCTTCTAAAGAAGCGTCCGGATTAGCCAGTACCTGATCACCCTCCTTCAAACCTGAAATTACTTCAGCACGATCCAGACCACGCAAGCCTAATGTGACTTGTTGACGTTGAACCTTACCATTGCGTACCAGTAGTACTGTCGCTTTATCTCCTTTAAGACCGGTAAGCGCATCATTAGGTATGGCTAAAGCTCGCTCGCGGCGACCCGTTTCTACATTGACTGAAACCGTCATATCCTGACGTAGAAAATCAGGTACCGGATCTACAGTAAGTTTAAGCTCAACTGTGCCACGTTGCGGATCGATACTTGGAGCAATAAAGCTAATCCATGCAGGGAAAGTGTACTCGGGATAGGCATCAGCAATCACCGTTGCTTTTTGCTCTAAAGCCAGTCGCGATAAATTACGTTCATCCAATGGAACGCGAATTTCGGTATTGCCATTAATGGCAATAGTAAATAAGGTCTGTCCTGGCTGAACCAGATCACCCGGCTCTACATCGCGAGTCAGTACTGTGCCTGCGACCGTCGCACGAATTTTGGTTTTGTCCAGTTGAGCCTTAGCAACTGCAAGCTGCTCGCGCAATGAGGCTTCTTCAACCTGTCCCTGTGCCAATGCAGCTGCCTTGAGTCGTGCGGTTTCGAAGTTATTGCGTGCGACCCTTTCCGCTTCGACTGCCTGTTCAATTTCTTCAGCCGAAAGAATGCCTGGCTCGGCATTACGTCGACGGTTGGCTTCACGGCTGGCCTGCTCAAGTTGAGCTTTGGCCGAGGCTAATTCTGCTGCGGCCTGTGGACGTCGACTTGTGGCTAATTCGGTCAGTGCAACTTCTGCCTGCCGCACCTGGGCAGCCAATTCATCTGATTTCAATACGACCAACAGATCGCCTGGTTTAACTTGATCACCTTCCTGAACGCGTCGTTCCAGCACAACACCAGCAAGCTCACTGCCAATGTCAGCACGAGATACCGTTGCCACACGTCCTGTTGCTACTACATTTTGTACTAATGGCATCGCCTTTAAGGTATAGCTCGGCAATTCCGGTCCTTTCCACCAGCGCAAAAGTACAAAACCCGCTATCAGGACCAGTAATATAACAATCAGAATTTTATAGCGGGCAGCACGCACATGGACATCTCCGAGGATTTTTAACTGCATATTCAATTAAAAAGGTGTAGAAGTATTTAGTTGTTTCGTAATCTTTAATTTATAACAAGTTTTTATGATGATTTCATATACCAGTTTATTTAACATTCTTTCATAGTTTCAATTAAACTGTAAAATTATTCTTTTTGAATCTGCCCAGATTCATTTTTTGTATCAGACATTATAAAGCAAGAAAATATTACTCATGAAGATCATCGTCTTAGCTACTCAAAAAAGGGTTCATAAGCATATTACTTATAAACCCTTGCACCTAGTTCCTATAAACTGATCACCTATTAAAATGTAACCCGCTCATATCGACGATATTCAGGCTTCCAGAAATTCGCTTCAATTGCTTCTTTCAACGTTTCTATAGTTGCCTGAGGAGCCACCCCATCTTGTATTGCCGCTTGCGCAACTCTTAATGCAATCACCTTGGAAATCTGCTGAATCTGATCCAATTCAGGCAACAAATCTGCTTTCGGATCTTTCAATTTCGGTGAGCATTCAGCTAATGCATTACTTGAGGCCATTAACATATTATTGGTCACTCGCTTCGCTCCAGATGCAATTACACCTAATCCAATCCCAGGGAAAATATAGGAGTTATTACATTGCGAAATGTTATAAATCTCCCCCTGATAGTTGACGGGTGTAAATGGACTACCTGTAGCAATTAATGCTTTCCCATCTGTCCACTGGATAATATCTGAAGGAACCGCTTCCACTTTGGAAGTTGGATTAGACAATGGGAAAATAATCGGATGCTCACAGTGCTCAGCCATCGCTGTAATGACATCTTTACTGAATAAGCCCGGCTGTCCAGATACACCAATAAGAACGGTAGGTTTCGCAAATTTCACTACATCAAGTAATGAAATCGTACTTTCCGCATCTGCCCATTTGGTGATATTTTTTGGATCCTGAGCTAATTTTCGCTGGAAATCTAAAAGATTTGGCTGATTTTCTGTAATCAGACCAAAACGATCCACCATGAAAACACGTTTACGTGCCTGAGCATCCGTTAATCCTTCTGCTACCATCTGGGCAATAATCTGCTCCGCAATACCACATCCTGCAGAACCTGCTCCGAGGAAAGCTACGGTTTGGTCTTTCAGTTGTTTATTAGAAGCATGTGATGCTGCAATCAGGCTACCCACTGCAACTGCAGCCGTCCCTTGAATATCATCATTAAAACAGCATGCTTGATCACGATATTTTTCTAATAATGGCATCGCATGATGTTGAGCAAAATCTTCAAATTGAATCAGGACATTTGGCCATCTTTTTTGAACGGCATGAATGACCTGATCAACAAAATTGAAATACTCATCGCCACTAATACGCGGTTTACGCCAGCCCATATAGATCGGATCATTTAAGAGCTGTTGATTATTGGTTCCCACATCCAGCGTAATTGGCAATGTATAAGCCGGACTGATTCCCCCACATGCAGTATATAAGGCTAATTTTCCAATCGGAATGCCCATTCCTCCGATCCCTTGATCACCCAAACCTAAAATCCGCTCACCATCTGTAATCACCACGACTTTGACATTTCTGCGATTGACATTATGTAAAATCTGATCAATGCCCTCACGGTCAGCATAGGAAATAAATATCCCACGATGCCGGCGATAAATATCTGAAAAGCGCTGACATGCCTCGCCTACCGTTGGGGTATAAATGATGGGCATCATTTCACTTAAATGATTTTCAATTAAATGATAAAACAGCGTTTCATTGGTATCTTGAATGTTACGCAGATAAATGTGCTTATTAATATCATCATTAAAAGAACAGTATTGCTGATAAGAACGTTGACTTTGTTCTTCAATAGACTCAATGACATGAGGGATAAGCCCATGTAAATTAAAACTCTTTCTTTCTTCTTCGGTAAAAGCAGAACCTTTGTTTAGAAGAGGCAGCTCAAGTAACGTATATCCTGCGTATGGCACATAAAGAGGACGTTTCTCTATCTGATTTTTAGTCACTTTACTTGACTCACTTCTGGAATTTGGCATAACTCTCTAAAAATAGCTGAATAAGTTCTATATTTTTATCTTATCGCTATTTCTAATATTTTAGATATTTTAATAATTAATACTAATAAAATGAGTATTTAGTAAATTAATGTCTTACAAAAATATCAGCAAACAAATTATTTTTTATGCATACTTTAAAAGATCCTATGTTTTTCTTTTTTAAAATTAGGTAATATCAAAAAAATACTCAAGCTTATAAACCAATAAAATCAATTACATAAAATAATTTAATAAGTTAAAAACAGATTCAAATCAAATAGAAATTTTGCGCTAATGACTATATATTAACCAGTTCTATTTTTAATACATTATTTTATTAAATTTTACATATCCTCATATTTTTAATTATTGCTTTAGAAGCATAAATTCGCCTTAATTAAATAGAGAAAAATTATTATTTTTTAAAAAATCTCAAAAAAACAGGAAATTATAATTAAGGATGAAATAAGTTATTGTTTCTAATAAGCAAGGAATTAGTAATAATTTATAATTTGTTGAAGATTTTATCTAAAAAATAATCTATAAAAAACCTAATGCTTAGAGAGGAAATAGCAAAATCAGAATAATAAAAGAAGAATTTATATATGACTAAATTAGATTATATAAAAAGGCTTAAAATAAAAAATGTTATAGTATTTAGAAGTTTTAAAATTTTGGTAGGTATATCCAGACTCGAACTGGAGACCTCTACGATGTCAACGTAGCGCTCTAACCAACTGAGCTATACACCTAGAATGTTACGCATATTATAAATTTTTGAATCTTAAGACAAGTTTTTTCCTTTATTTTTCAGTGTATATGCACATTTTTTAAGCAAGTATCTGAATTTATTAATATCCTTTTGGTCAGGCTTATAAGCTGAAAATTGATTTCTCTCATAGATTTGTATAGCTTCATAAAAAGACGTAACCTGATCTGAGCTTAAGGAAGCTGATATTCGAAGCATCCACTGTTTAAATGTTTCAGCCGGTTGCTTACGCATCTGAATAAGCAGGGAACGATTAAGCTGCTCTATGGCTAGCTCGAATGGTGAATTCTGTCTTCGCTTTTGAATATAAATCCATAAGAAATAAGATGCGATCAAAGATGCAATACCTATTATAAGTATCCACACAGCTGCATAAGCAGAGTTCAAGCCAAGTTTAGACATCCAGCTGCGTTGTGAATCTGCATTATAACCGACCACCTTACTTTGCCACTGATAACTGGCATAGTCACTCCATATCCTCAACTTGGTCATAAACTGATATTGCTGTGTTGTCCATGTTCTACCCTCACCTAAAACTGCTGAATTTTCAGACATCAAGTTTTGCATACCATTATCAATACGTTGTGGGGCAATAATGGCAGTAGGATCAATCCGCTGCCATTGCTGGTTCACCCAGACTTCAGTCCAGGCATGCGCATCCATCTGGCGCACTTCCCAACTCTTACCATCAGGTGCGAGTGAACCACCTTGATACCCCGTGACCACACGTGCTGGTATTCCTGCATAACGCATCAGCATGACAAAAACTGGAGGCATAATGTTCACAGAAACCACGGCGCGCATTAAACAGAAATTCATCCACCCGGTTTTGGCCTAATGTTCCTGGAGTTAAGGTATATACAAAATTATTCGCCCGGTACCAGTTCAACACATTTTGGATATAGCGCTGTTGACTACCCTCGCTCTGTTTCACTAAATTTGCCGCCAGTGCCTGAGTTTGAGAATTATATTGAGCAGGGGTTCGGGTATTTATATATTGCAGATAGTTAGTATTTAAATTAGGCTGCTCTACTTCTGTTCCTACCCAGCGAAGCTGAACAGGTTCCACGCGCTGAGTTAAACGACGCGGTACAATTCCCCAATCATAACGGTTATAATAACGACGCTCTAAAGGGACTGATTTATCCAATCCCATCACCCAGAGTACGGACGGATCTGAAGCCAAATACTGATAATCCCAGCCCGATGCCAATGAGGCAGAATCATTCTGTTGGCGGATTTGTGGCTGCTGATTGATTGCACTACTGGTCCAGGTTTGACCATCATATTCATCTAATACCAAGGCACGCCAGTATAATTCTGCACGTGGAGGTAGCTTGCTTACATCGCCTATAATTCGAAATGCTAATGCACTCGACTGAGATAACTGTGCAATATCCCCCGGAGACATCCTGTCACTAATTCCGGTGACCCCTTTATTTTCAGGAATGGGGATATGCCACATCGGTGGCAAACGTGGAAAAAAGATAAAGAGTAAAATAAAAAATGGCAGTGCATAGAGTACAAATTTGCCGACATGTTTAACATCTTGTTTTAATGCGTTCTCCTGAGCCTGTAAATCCTGCTCAAATTCACCTACCTGAATACGATATAAGCCAATGAAACAGCTTAGTAAGCACAGCAGAATCCCAAAAGCCATGATAAAATACTGGCTATACAGGAAAGTACTCGCCGCCACAAACAGGGCAAAGTTAAATAAAATAATCAGGTCACGTTTAGTACGGGTTTCAAAAGCCTTGGCAAATAAGAAAGTGGAGAGCACGGCAACACCTGCATCTACACCCAAAAAACTTTGATGCGTAAAATAAATAACTGCAAGTGCTACGACTGTCAGCAACAGGGTCCATTTTTTAGGAAAAGTCTTTTGCTTTCTCAGATTCAGCCAGAGCAATACCAGCATCAGGGCAAAGATGATGCTGAGTCCTGCAGGCAAATAACTCACCTGTACAACCAGAATTAAACTGAGACTGAGCAAAATGGCTGTGCGGATATTTGCATTCATCATGTCTATCCTCTTAAGCCTGTGCCAATAAGAGTTTGGCCTGATGCATCTGTTCAGCGCCATAACCTGAAGCCAGTTCTACATGGGGCAAATGCAGGCTATAGGCCAATTGCTGTTGTTCACATTGTTCGATCAGCCCCATCATCCATTCCAGCTTTTCTTCATGTGATGGGCTTGGCATATGTGCATAATGAATCTCTATACTGTGCTGGTTCTGATATTGTTCAAAGACTTTAATATATAAACCCTGCCCACGGGCTACCTGTTTCCAGGAAACAGCCTGCAATGATTCCCCTGCCTGATAACTTCGTAGTTCTCGAAACTCATCCATTTCTGGCTCAAAACTTGGCAAATGCTGCTTATTTTCAGCAGTCGAATACTGGGCTTTCGGTGCTACCCATGCAAAGCGCTGGTGATAAAGATAGGTCCAAGCTCTTACCAGTCCAAAAGGATAGACTGAATAAATCTGGATTGCTGGATAAACAAACTTTCCACGCTGTTCAGCATAAAAGGAAAGGCTAAATTTTTGCCTGGTCTGATTGACCAATACCTTATAAAGCTGTTCACCTGCCTGAATATACAGGTATCGTGATTGCGCGACTGGTTGCTGAAAATGGAAATGTAGATTCAGGTCGTGTCCCACCTGCCCGATTTCATCTGTAAGCAGTTCGATACTCAATCCGTGCAGCTGTTTAAAAGTCAGATAAAAACTGATACACAGCACGGCACTGATCAGAAAGCAAAAACCTAGAGTCAGGTTATTGGCATAATTTACACCTGCAATAAAGGTGATGAAAATGAGTACCAGATACAGATAGCCCTGCTGATAGATAAAGACCAGCACATCACGTTGTGAGAGCTGTTTTTGCTGTGCAAACTGAAAACGTTTACTTAACCAGTTCTGCCAAAACTTTCCCAAGATCTGGCTCCTAGCTTATCGCCACTTGCTGCATGAGATTTAAGGTTTCTGCCTCACTCAACCCTAAACGATGCGAAGCCACTGCCACAAACACAGCTTGTACATCATCCGGTGTGACGAAAGCACGATTCTCAATCAAAGCATGTGCCTGAGCTGCCCGTTTTAATGCCAATAAGCCACGTGTTGATAATCCATAACGGTTTTTTCGGGTTTCTTCAGCCAGATCTAGCAAATATTCCTGTATGGGTTCGCTGATATAGATCTGATTAACCAGTCGCTGCAGCTCTAAAATTTGCTCCTCACGGAACACATGCGCCAAGGTGGCAATCAGGGCAAAGCGGGATTCTTGCTGCAATAACAGTTTTTCTGCATGTCGGGATGGATAACCTAAAGATAAACGCATCAAGAACCGATCTAGCTGGGATTCTGGCAAAGCATACGTTCCGCTCTGGAATAATGGATTCTGTGTTGCAATCACCCAAAATGGTTTAGGCAAGGCATAACGTACTCCATCGACTGTCGCATAACCTTCTTCCATCGCTTCCAGCAAAGCACTTTGGGTTTTGGGGCTGCAACGGTTAATTTCATCTGCCAGAAGAATCTGGGTAAAGATTGGACCCTGCTTAAACTCAAATTGATGTTCTTTCTGATTAAACATGTTGATGCCAATTACATCGCTGGCCAGCATGTCATTGGTAAACTGAATCCGTTGAAACTTTAAGCCGGCAAGATGAGATAGACTGCTTGCCAATGTGGTTTTACCTAAACCCGGTAAATCCTCAAACAGAACGTGTCCACCAGCAATCAGGCAACACAATGCCAGTCGGGTTTGTGCCTGTTTATCCAGCACAATTGCATTAATTTCTTTAAGGAATTTTTCAATACTGGGAGCATAGCTGGCAATCTGCTGTTCAAGCTGAGTATTTATGTGCGCTATATCATGATTTGCTTTTTGCTTTATGCCCCACATCACAAATTTTCTCATTAAAATAGATACTTGTGATTAACATACACTGAATTTAAACCACACTAAAGATCAATAATATATCTTTACACTGAGTCATTTACCTAATCATCAAAAATATCAAATAAAAAGTGGTTCATTTAAAAGTTTCAATCTCGGAAATTAACTTCTCTAAAGTTAGAAGCTGCTTAAAATATATTCCAATCCTTCAGTAAAGATAAATTACCTCAAGCAATCTAATTAGGTTGCTCTACATTTCCAAAGTCACGAAACGAATTTATCATTCTCATTTTTACAGGTATAAAAGCCATATCTTAAAAGTATATTTTTAAGCTATTTGTATAAAGTTTAAACTTGATGATAAATATAAATCAGCGCATAGACTTGTATAACCATCTAATATCTTATCTTTCTAGATTTTGTAAAATGTAAAAAAAGCGCCCCGAAAGGCGCTGTTTTTATTGATTCATTAACATGGACATTTTTTCATGCCACCGCCAGCAGAGGGATAACGTGCATCCACACAATGACGATAGAAAGTTTTGGCATCCATCGCTTCCAAATCTGGATGATGTTTTTTTCATATGTTCCAGATAGGTCTGATAATCCGGTACTCCAACCATCAAACGGAAACTCTGCTGCAAACGTTGCCACAGCGTCGCGATACGTGACCAGTTTTTCGGATTCAGGATTAAATCCTTTTGCGACATGACGGTCATTTTAATGATCTTGTAGATCACCGCTTTTCCGCCTTTGGCAAATTTCAGATTCATACCAGTCTCCTTAGTGATGTGCTGTAGGTTTGATCTCAGCAGGATCACGATAAATCGCTTCAGCTTCATGTACAGTTGGTTCCGGATTTGCCAAAGCACGGCGAATCACACCAATTGCAGCAAACAGCATGACGAAAGCAACAATCATAAAGAAAGCACATAGACCCGCATTGATCTGATTCGACAATGCTACTGTGTGCATCTCAGCCACGGTTTTTGCTGGTGCCAGAATTTCATTATTGGCAATTGCCGTGTTAAAACGGTCAGCTTGCGCAAGGAAACCGATCTTCGGATTTTCATGGAAAATCTTCTGCCAGCCCGCAGTCATTGAGGTAATGAACAGGAATACAGTTGGAATAATCGTCACCCAAACGTATTTCTGTTTTTTCATTTTGAACAGAATCACAGTACCCAGAATGAGTGCCATTGCAGCCAGAATCTGGTTACCGATACCAAACAGTGGCCATAAGCTGTTAATCCCACCGAGTGGATCGACAACGCCTTGATAAACGAAGAAGCCCCAGCCTGCAACTGCAACCGCAGTACCCAACAGGTTTCCGAAGAAGTTATGAGATTGTTTTACTGCAGGAATCACGATACCCACGGTATCCTGCACCATAAAGCGACAGGCACGAGTACCGGCATCAACAGCAGTCAGGATGAATAATGCTTCAAACAGAATCGCAAAGTGATACCAGAATGCCATCATTTCACGGCTATTGAAGATTTCGGTAATGATATGCGCCATACCAATCGCGAAAGTCGGTGCACCACCAGTACGCGACAGAATCGAGTTTTCACCGACTTCCTGTGCCAGCAAAGTCAAGGCTTCAGGGGTTACTACGAAACCAAGGGTTCGTACTGCTTCTGCTGCACTTTCTGCCGTAGTACCAAGTAATGCGACTGGCGAGTTAATCGCGAAGTAAATGCCTGGATCCAGAATCGCAGCACAGATCAAGGCCATGATCGCCACAAAAGATTCCATTAACATACCGCCATAACCGATCATACGGATATCGCGTTCGTTGTTGACCAGCTTTGGTGTGGTTCCTGATGAAACCAGTGCATGGAAACCGGAAATCGCACCACAGGCAATGGTAATAAACAGGAATGGGAACATTGAACCTGCAAATACAGGACCAGTACCATCAATAAATTTGGTAATTGCTGGCAGTTTCATTTCTGGCATCGCGAACAGAATACCAATCGCCAGACCCGCAATCACGCCAATTTTCAGGAAGGTAGATAAGTAATCACGCGGTGCAAGTAACAACCATACCGGCAATACAGAAGCAATGAAACCGTAGATAATCAATGCCCAAGTCAGTTCAGTACCTGACAAGGTAAAGAATGGACCCCAGTATGGGTGTTGAGCAATATTTTCACCGTAGATAATGCCGAACATCATCAACACGAAACCAATAATGGAGACTTCTGCGATTCGTCCTGGACGGATAAAGCGCATGTAAATACCCATAAATATTGCAATCGGAATCGTCGCAGCAATACTGAATACACCCCATGGGCTGTTGGTTAAGGCTTTGACAACGACTAGCGCCAATACCGCCAGGATGATAATCATCACGCCTAAGGCACCGAGCATGACAATAATACCGGCAAAAGTACCTAGTTCCTGTTTTGCCATTTCACCCAGTGAACGACCGTCACGACGAGTTGAAATAAACAGTACCAGAAAATCCTGAACTGCACCGGCAAGTACCACACCGACTAATAACCAAATAGTCCCGGGCAAATAACCCATCTGTGCTGCAAGGATTGGACCGACTAAAGGGCCCGCACCGGCAATCGCAGCAAAATGGTGACCGAATAACACGCTTTTATTGGTCGGCACATAATCCAGACCATCACTCAGACGATGGGCAGGTGTTAAACGGCGTGCATTCAGTTCAAAAACTTTATTGGCAATAAATAAACTGTAGAAACGGTAAGCGATGCTGTACACACAGGCTGCGGCCAGTACCAGCCAGACTGCATTCACATGCTCACCACGACTGAGTGCAAGTATCCCGAAGGAGACTGCCCCGACTATGGCTACCAGGAGCCAGATGATTTTCGAAGTCATGGTTGACTTCTGTTGTAAAGTTTCCATTCCATCCCTCATATTGTGAAGCATATAAATCAGCGTGATTTTTTTATTCGAGGTACTGCTGTTTTCCCTTGCGACTTTACGCTTGTTCCTTTCGAATTCCTCTAAGACTTTGGCATAAAAAAGGGGATGATTTTCATCATCCCCTTTGATAATAGTCTATTTTCAGACCATTATGCACGTTCTAGGTATTCACCTGTACGTGTATCAACACGAACTTTATCTTCTTGCTGAACAAATAATGGAACACGTACTACCGCACCTGTTTCCAGTTTCGCTGGCTTACCGCCACCGCCCGAAGTATCACCACGTACACCTGGATCAGTCTCAACGATTTGCAATACCACAAAGTTTGGTGCATTCACTGTTAAAGGAACGCCATTCCAAAGCATGATGGTACATTTTTCATTAGAGTCATCTTTTAACCATTTTGCTGCATCGCCCATCGCGATTTTATCTGCTGCAATCTGTTCAAAAGATACTGGATCCATGAAGTTCCACATTTCGCCATCGTTGTACAAGTATTCCATTTCTACTTCTACGATGTCAGCAGCTTCTAGTGAGTCACCAGACTTAAATGTTTTCTCTAACACTTTACCTGATTTAAGGTTACGTAATTTTACGCGGTTGAAGGCTTGGCCTTTACCTGGTTTTACGTATTCGTTTTCCATGATTGAACATGGGTTACCATCAAGCATAACCTTAAGGCCTGACTTGAAATCATTCGTAGAATAATAGGCCATGACTGGCGCACTCCAAACTTACTAACTTTAATCTATTGATGCTATGGGCTGTTGCAATGTCATTTAGCAAGTCTGACACGAACATGTAGTTGCCACATGCACATTCATTTAATGTTGCGTATTCTAAATGACCAATACACTATGCCGCAACGAAAAATTCCTATTTAACAGACCTTCACTGACTAAGTTACAGTCAGACATATCAATGAACAAATTATTCAGGCCCTACCATCTGCTGATCATTAAGACAAAGCTTTATATAATCTGCTCAACTAATATGTCAAACTTTATCCAATACAAGCACATTCATACTATATATAAACTGTTAAACTAATCGCTTCAGCTTCATCGCTTCCACTTTTACTTTTATTCTTCCCACATGACAGACTTTTTCTATCAGGAACAAAACTGGCAGTCACAACTGAGTGACTTGATCACAAATCCGCAGGAATTATTACAACAACTGACACTCTCACCTGAGCAGCTACTTTCTGGCGCAATTCTGGCATCAGAACAATTCAAGTTACGGGTACCACGTGCTTTCGTTGGCAAAATGCAGACTGGTAATCCACTTGACCCCCTGTTACTGCAAGTCCTGCCACATCATCTGGAACTGGAAGAGTATCCGGGTTTTGTTACTGATCCTTTGGGTGAAGAACAGGCTAACCAGCAGCCAGGCGTCCTGCATAAATATAAGTCGCGTTTTCTGCTGACCCTGACCGGAGCCTGTGCGGTACATTGCCGATATTGCTTTAGACGTCACTTTCCTTATCAAGAAAATTTACCCAAGAATGAAGATTGGGAAAATATTAAAAGCTATCTGCAAAGCCAGCCAGATATTAATGAAGTGATCCTGAGCGGTGGTGATCCACTCACTCTTTCTAACCGGAAATTAAAACTCTGGATTGAACGTCTGGAAACTTTAACTCAACTTAAATTCTTAAGAATACATTCACGAGTTCCGATTGTAATCCCAAGCCGAATCGATGACGAGCTGACAAGCATGTTAAAAACAGTAGGCTACGTATTATTCTGGTGGTACACTCAAATCATGCATCTGAGCTGGATGATTACACCTGTAGCAAACTGAATCAGTTGGTTCAGCAACAGATTACCGTACTTAATCAGGCAGTGTTACTCAAAGGAGTAAATGATACTGCACCAGTTTTGGTCGATTTAAGTTATCGCTTGTTTGAAGCCGGAGTGATGCCGTATTATTTACATGTACTTGATAAAGTAAAAGGGGCGCATCATTTTGATTTGTCACCTAAGCATATAAACGAGATTTATACAGAAGTTTTAGCGAACTTACCCGGGTATTTGGTACCTAAACTTGTTCGGGAAATTGCGGGCGAAAAAAATAAGACACCGCTTTTTGGGGTTTCAACATTTTGAGTTAAATAATAAATGAGTAAACATAATTCAGATATTTTTCAAACGCCGACGGAACTTAAACTGGATCAACTGAGCTTTTGTCCAGCCAATGTAAAAGCCTTGCAGGAATGGGTTGCAGGAATTTCGATCCTGCAACTGGGGACATCCTCCAAGTCACTGTTCAGTGCCCTACTGGAAATCTCTGAACTGAAGTGCTCTGAAACCCTGCGTTTTGACCTGATTCAGGTACTGCATCCGACTCTTGAAAATGTACTGACCAGCCTGGAAAAACACTTCGTCAATCAAGGCCTGATTACTACTGACCGTAATGACCAGATTATTGAACTGGCAATGCTGCTGCGTAGTCATTTTGCCAAGGCCTATATTGATATTGCCAAGCGCTGTAATCATGAGCTGAATCACAGCAGTTTTTCTTTATTTAAACTGGGAAAAAAGAAAAGTCTGACCACGGCACGTATGGTTTCGATTTACTATGCCTTACAACAGCTCAGCCTGCTGCTGTATCAACAGCATATGCTGTATGGCAAGCCAGTGATGGGCCAATGGCTTGCAGCTCATCAGCTGCTTGAAATTGCAATGCAAAATAATTTCCATCAGAGCAATATCAATCAGGTCCTGGGTACTCAGCATGAGCTACAGAATATTTCGAATGCGTATGCACAGCTGATCCTGCTGGAAATCTTTAATACTCATCAAATCCGACCGGCAGAAATTCAGGGACTTTATCTTTGCAGTTTTGACTGGGCCAAACTGGTTCAGGTTTTACCTAAAGAGACTACCCTGTCCCGCTATGCAGTCGATAGCAGCAAAGACTTGCCACCAGTATATAACTCGCGTCTGAATGATCATTTCAAGCCGAGCATATTTATTGCCACTCAAAACCTGATGGAACATCTGGCGGGTACACAAACCAAAAATGCCCAGTATCTGTCGCGTAATGAAAAATTGTTCCTCACCCCAGCGCTGCATTTCCATATCTATAACCTGTTGACCACGACCATGGAACGTCGTCATGAACGTTATGAATACTCAGCGCATATCAATATCTGTTTTGGTTTGTCGGCTGCACATTTCTACCTGTCTCAGGGCAAAAACTTCCATGAAACCCTAGATGTTGAAGGCGGCTACAACTTCCAGAGTGAAAGTAGCTTTGTCAGCGCATCAGAAAATGCTGTACCAGGTTCGTTTAGTCATATCAAAGCCTTAGATCGTGAAGCCAAGCAGATTCACCATGCCGAAGTGCTGGACATCAGCGTCAATGGTTACCGGATTAAGTGGACCGGCGTTACTCCATCGAATCTGAAAACCGGCGAATTTATTCTGGTTCAGGAAAATGCCCAAAGCCAATGGCGTGGTGGTGTGATCCGCTGGATCAAACAGTCAACAGAAAAAAGTCTGGAACTAGGCTTGGAAATTCTGGCGCAAGACCTGTTCCCATGTGCAGTTTATGCACGGACCGACCGTCATCTGAAAAATTATCAGCCAGCTTTACTGGTACAGACAACCCAACTAGATCAGATTTCGAATAGTATTATTGTGTCAGGTGTACAGATGTTTAGGGAAAAACAGACGATTCACCTGCGTGTTGATGGTCGTGAACTAAAAATCTATCTGACCAAAGCACAGCTGATCACACAAAGCTTTATTCGATTTGACTATGAATTATTGAATGATCAGGAAGAACAGATCATTAAAGGCTTTATTCACAAGCAAATGAATGAAATCAATAATCACGACTTATGGGAAGCATTGAAGTGAGAAATCCATTATTGTCTAAAAAGTTAAAACGTACGGAAACACGTTTACTGATTATTGATGATAATCAAATTAGATTTAACCAGATTCGTGATCTGTTGACCGCCAATGAATATCAGGTGGATGCAGTTCTACTGGATGACCTGCAGAACTTTGAAAAGCAGTTGAATTTCAACTGGGACCTGATCATCTTTGGCCGTGCGTATGACCTGAAATATGAACAGGCACTCAGTCTGGTACGCCTATCGAAACAGCCAAACTTGCCGATTCTGCTGCTTAAACCTGATGACTATCAAGCTAATCAATATACTGGTTATATCCAGAAAGGTGTGTATGACATTTTGAATCTGGAATATCCAGAACGTTTTTACCTCGGTCTGGTACGTGCCCTGTCTTTCAGCCGTCTGACCCAGTCGCAGCAACATTTAATAGAAGAGCTGGAAACAGTACAAACTCAGGCACAATTACTGGTTGAAGACAGTAACAAAGCGGTAGCTACCATTCAGGAAGGCATTCACATTCAGGCCAATGAAGATTACCTGAAACTGTTTGGCCTGAATTCTGAAGATGACATTATCGGTTTGCCTTTACTCGATCTGTTACAGCCACAAGATCTAAACGAATTTAAGACCCGTTTTAAGAAAATTTCCCAAGGTCAGTTCGAGCTGGGTGGTTTTGAAATTCATTCAACCAATCCAAAGATTGCTGCAGTCAACCCCCTCAAGCTTGAGTTCCTGGCTTCTACCAGTGAAGAAGATGCTTTACAGCTAACGATTGATACTGCGAAAACTCAATCTGCTACAACAACTGAAAAAGCAGCAGTCAAGCCAAGTACGTTACAATTACTAAAACGCGAGCTGAACCGCGAGCCTGCCAATGCCAATGCATTGATCACCTTCTCTTTTGCTGCTTATGAGTCTCAAATTCTCAATGCAGATTGGGCGATCTACACAGGCTACTTCCATGAAGTTAAGAACTTCCTGAAAGAACAGGTTCGTGTATCGCTGTTTAAACTGGAACATGATGTCCTGGTCGGTATCATTCAGGCCGATTCTCAGGAAATTCTGGAATCTAAACTGATTGGGTTAGCTGCATTAACCAAACCGCAGTTGATTACAGTCAATCAGCAGACCTGCTCTCTGAACTTACGCATCGGTTATACCAAACTCGACGGTGAACTACATGATGAGGCACAGCTGGATCAGCATATTGCTCGTGCCTTCTCTACACCATTACCTCAAGCACAACAGTCTTCCGAATTTGTGCTGGATATTCCATCGGATATGCTTGCACCTGCAGAAGCTGTTCCAAGTCTGGAGTTCAGTATTGCCGAATCAGCTGCAGCCCAGTCAGCCTCTAGTCCAGTATCTGCACCAGTTCCAACGCCTGTAACACCAGCTACAGCCGCAGCACCTGTAGCGATGCCAGGTTCAATCCTGCATGCACTGCGTCAATGCTTGGAGCGTGGCGAAATCCATCTGAAATATCAGCAGCTGTATGACAAGGAAGATAGCAATCTGTATACCTATGAGGTTACCAGCGGTTTTATTTTTGAAAATAAATGGCAGGATATTTCCAAGCTGCTGGAACTGCGTGAAGATGATGAACTTTCAATCAAGCTAGATCGCTGGATTCTGGTTGAGTCTTGCAAGCAACTGCATAACTTTATCACCCAATATCCTGAAGCCCGCTTGATCGTAAACCTGAATCGTGCCGTGCTCTTCAAAGACCGTAGTTTTCCTGAGTTTATCTCCAAGCTGATTACGATTATTCGCAGTAAATTAAAGCATCCTCTCACTTTACAATTTGCTGAAGAGGATCTGATTCTGAACCGCGAGGATGCGCAGAAATATATCCGTATTCTGCGTGACCATGGCGCAGAGATTGCAATTCGTGAATTCGGCAATTCGATGTATAGTGAAACCTTGCTCCGTGAAATGGATGTAAATGCCTTAACAATCCATCCACAGCTCACTGCGCAATTGAATTCCAATACCGAGGAATTGCAGGAAAAAATTACTGGCTATCTGGAAATCAAACCAGTTTATCTCCTGTTACGTGAATTGAATGACATGACTTCCTTTGCCAATGCCTGGAATGTCGATGCACGCTTCATTCAAGGAGATTACTTCCAGAAAAAACTGGATCATCTGATTGACGTACAGGAGCGCTAAGCGCCTGTACCAAGCCTGAATATTGTGAATTCACAATATTCAGGCACAAAAAAACGGGCAAATTGCCCGTTTTTTTCATTTTGGGTATTAACGTTTAACAGAACGTGACATACCAGCAAAACGTTGTTTGAACTTGTCGATACGACCGCCAGTGTCAACGTTCTTTTGCTTACCAGTGTAGAATGGGTGGCAAGCTGAACATACGTCTAGGTAAAGCGTTTCTTTACCAACAGCTGAACGAGTTTCGATTACGTTACCACATGAACAAGTAGCAACTAGTTTTTCATATTTTGGGTGAATATCGGCGCGCATGGTCGATTCTCCATAAAGATCAAGAAGGTTTTGCTGTCATCGCAATTGATCACTCTCAGAAACTGAGGAAAGGCCAGAATCAAATTCAGGCAGATCAACACCACAACAGACCATTCTTTTGGCCCACCGAGACGGATGCCGTCAGAGCTAAGCACAACAAGTTGGGCAATATTATACGCGAAACAAATTTAATAAGCGAATTATTCTTCAGTTTTAACTTCAACCTGTTTGGACCACATATTGGCAACAATGCCGCAAACCATCAGCTGAATTTGATGGAAAATCATGATCGGCAATACAATCATGCCAATTGGCTGACCAATAAACAGGATTTGTGCCATCGGCACGCCGCTGGCTAAAGTTTTCTTGGAACCACAGAAAAAAATAGTTTTCTGATCCGCTTTATCAAAACCAATCCAGCGCGGCACAAACAGGGCCAGCAGCATCACCACAGTCAGCAAGACCGAACAGGCAATAATGAGCAGTAATAAGGTCGTTAAGCTTACCTGATGCCATAGCCCTGCCACAACGGCACTACTGAATGCGCCGTAAACCACCATGAGAATCGAACCCTGATCAAAAATCTTAACGATTTCTGGCATTTTCTTCATTTGTGGAAATACCCAAGGACGCAGAATTTGCCCAAGGATAAATGGCACCAGAAGCAGTAAAGTGATCTGCATAATAGATGAGGTTGGATCAAAACCATGTTGTGACTGACCCAAAATAAAAAAGGCTACTAATACTGGGGTAATAAACATACCGACAATATTGGAAAATGAGGCACTGCACACCGCACCGGCGACATTACCCTGTGCCACTGAAGTAAAGGCTATCGAAGACTGTACTGTTGATGGCAGGAAGCACATAAACAGGAAGCCCCAGTACAGTTCCTGACCTAATAACGGAACCAGGATCGGCTTGGCCAACAGACCAATTATAGGAAACAATGCAAAAGTAAATGCGAACACCAAGGTATGTAGTTTCCAGTGCATCAATCCTTCAACTACGGCCTCACGTGATAACTTGGCACCATGCAGAAAGAATAAGATAGCAATAGCAATCGTGGTAATAGATGAAAAGACTTCAGCCGCCTGTCCTGATACCGGAACAAAACTGGCAAGTATCACCATTATAAAAAGCAGTATAGTAAAACGGTCCAATGCCAATAACTTAAGCATATCCCTTCATCCCTTAAATTTTATTGTTTGATATAAAAATGCCCGGCTATCTTAACAGATACCGGGCCCAGGCTATGCACTCAGATTAATGTAATCTTTTCATCTATACATGAATATATTTCATATATCATGCTATCTAATTAACACTTAGTTGTTACGTGCGTTGTGGTCCTGCTGAATCAGTTCAATTTTATAACCATCTGGATCTTCGACAAATGCAATAACGGTTACACCGCCTTTCATTGGACCTGCTTCACGAACCACCTTGCCGCCACGAGCCTTGATTTCTTCACAGGCTTTATAAGCATCATCGACTGCAATCGCAATATGGCCATAAGCATTGCCAAGTTCATAACTGTCTGTATCCCAGTTATGTGTCAGCTCGAGCACGGTATGGTTCTTTTCATCACCATAACCTACAAATGCCAGAGTGAAACGACCTTCTTCATAATCACGCTTACGAAGTAAAGTCATACCAAGCACTTCAGTATAGAACTTTAATGACTGTTCCAGATTGCCTACACGTAACATGGTATGCAGCATGCGCATATTATTCATCCTTATTGCCAGATTGTTGTTGGTGTTCACCGAGTAATTTTCCAACCCAGACCACTAAAATGAGAATCGGAATCCCGATCAATGTGGTCATCAGGAAGAAGTTCGGATAACCGATATTGGTGACTATAGTACCTGAATATCCCCCTAAAATCTTAGGGGTTAGTGTCATAAGTGAGCTAAAAATCGCATATTGGACTGCAGTGAAAGATACGCTGGTCAAGCTGGATAAGAAGGCAATAAATGCTGCACCTGCCAGACCGGCAGCCAGGTTATCGACGATAATCGCAAAATACAGCCAGGCATCGCTATATGGCTTGATCACCTTGCCTGTCACTTCAATATCAGTATTACGATTCACATCCACAGGAACCAGTGGCTGGATATCGACATCAAGCCTCTTGGTATTTTTAGCATCATTGCTCGTCTGATAGACATGTGTCACTTGCTGAACAGCTCGCTCATCCTCCATCAGTACCGCACTGATTAAATGCGCTGGCGCAGATTTCAGTTTTTCTGCTGGAATAGCTGTACTAAACACCCCCTGTTCTTCCAGCTTGGCTTCAAAACGCTCATTATTCAGTTCATAAATGATCTTCTGATTATCTTGTAAAGCTTCACCGACATATTGACCACGAACCACAATACTTCCTTCTTCATTAGCATGAAGGGTATTGTCGCTGGTAATTGGTAGAATCTGCAGCTGTGCATTACCTGAAGTCTGCAGCAAATATGGCATGGACAGGCTAACTGTACTATCAGTCGTATTAGTATTGGCATAAGCCGCCTGAACCTGAATCTGCTTCGCATCAGCCAGTACCTGTACTGGCACCTTCACTTTCCAGTAACCGACTTCATCCGTATCTGCCTGATAGCGTTGCTGTCCAACCTGAATATCTACCGGATTTAGCTGTTGCCCGGATTTAACCAAACCAATAAAGATCAGATTGGTAGAACAGGCCAGAATGGCACCGACAAACATCAGCTTCATGATATTCATCTTCTGGGCCAATAATCCTCCCAGGAAACCACCTAAGAGGGAAAAGATCACCCCATAGACCTTCACTGCTTCAGCAATCTGCTCCTTGCTAAAGTTCATGTCCTGATAGAACACATTAGAAATCACACCAGCAATAATGTCTGAAACACGATAAAAACCAATCAGCAATAACAGGACCAAAGCCAGTTTTAGGCCATAGCGCTTGAAGAAATCTGCAACAGGATTGACCCAGGTTTCATAGGCCATTTCCCGGTTCACCGCACCCAGTTTCACCAAGGCGGCACCCACACCGAATGCGACTGCACCAGATCCGATAAAACGCAAAGATTCAAAAGTAAATAATGCAAAGGTATCCTGAATGGCAAACTGTTCAGTCAACATGCTCACCAGATTACCTGAATATACATAGCTCAATACAAAGCTAATGACCGCGACAAAAAACACCCCGACCAGGCGGAAATAATCACTGCGTATATAGGTTTTTCGTACACGATCGACCTGCGGTTCACGGATTGACAGCGTCGTGATAATCCCCACCAACATCACCGCAGCCATCGCCAGATAGGTCCATTTCCAGGCATCATAAATATAGTTACCTTTTGCGGTACCTAGGTAAGCGGCAAGGAACAATGCGCCCGCACCAGCGACAATCATACCAATACGGTAGCCTGCGTTATAAGTTGCAGCCAGCACGGTCTGCATCTGGGTTTCTGCCAGTTCAATACGGTAGGCATCAATCACAATATCCTGAGTTGCTGCGGAAAAGCCAAGCAAGACTGCACCAAGCGCCATCTGCTGAAGATGTAGTTGTCCTAAAGCCGGATCTGAAAAAGCCATAATACAGATCGCGCAGACAATCAGAATTTGTGCGATCAGCAACCAGGCACGACGTCGACCTAAAGCCTTAGTCAGGAATGGCACTGGTAGTTCATCAATCAGTGGTGCCCAGACAAACTTAAAGGAATAACCCAAGGCTGCCCAGCTAAAGAAAGTTACAGCACTTTTACTAATACCCGCTTCACCGAGCCAGAGAGACAGACTTGAAAAAATCAGGAGAATCGGTACACCGGCTGAAAAACCCAGAAACAGCATGATCAGCGCACGCCGATCCAAGAAGGCTGTAAAGGCGGATTTCCAACCCGTCGTTTGTGTTGTCATTGCTTTATTATTTTCCGCAAAAAACCAGTAGTTGCTATTCAATCCTTTAATACAGGATCTTTCAACAAGATTTACCATTTTCTCTGCATAGATCATTTTATTTTTTTACGCCAAAAGCGACATGTTGGCTTGAATTTTCCGGCTAATTCTGTATACCTTAAATCATTAATGCACTATTTCGTTTTGGACATCAACAGTGACCCAGAGACTCGATCAAATTCATTCTTCAATAACCGCCAATACGATTAACACTACCCTAACTGCACAACAAAACCATGCTGAACTATTAAAGACAGCATTTGAACAAAGCGAAATACAACCTACTCTTGAAAAAACTCGCTTGCAGCCCACGCAACTGACACATATTCCAAAACTGGATAAAATTCCGGCGTCGACCAAGCGTATTAAACCACTCAATAATTTTCTTGGTCAGGATCGTGCACGTGCCTCAGTTGAAGCCGGGATTGCCCTGCCATATTCAGGCTATAACATTTTTGCTGTCGGAACCGCAGGTCTTGGCAAGCGTACCATGGTCAAACGTCTGCTACAGCAACATGCCAAAACAGTAGCAACACCAAATGACTGGGTGTATGTTAATAATTTCCAGAATTCCCGCCAGCCGATTGCATTGCAGTTTCCTGCAGGTCAAGGTCCTAAATTCCAGGCGATGCTGCATCAAAGCTGGCAAACCATTCTTAAACAGCTGGAACGTCGTTTTACTGCGGAAACCTATTACAACCGTATTGAGATGATCCGTCAGCAAACCGGTGATGAACAGCAGCAAGCGCTGATTGAACTGACCCGTGAAGGTGAAGAATTCGATTTAAAGCTGATCTCTCGCAATGATGAGCACTGTTTTGTACCGGTTCATCTCAAAGATGACAAGTTACAGGAAATGACACAAGATGATCTGAATGCACTGAGCAATAAAGATCGTGCTGAAATTGCATCCAACATGCGTTACATGGATAAAAAACTAGAACGCCTGGGCCTGCTCCTCGGTGATCTGGAAGATGATGCCCGTGACCGTGTACAGGTACTCAACCGTGAGATTGCCAAACAGGTGGTTGTACCGCGTGTTGAACAGATGCTGGCTAAATTTAAAGATGTGGAAGGCCTGGATAAATATCTGAAGTTCTATGCGGAAGACATCATTAATAATGTCGAGATTGTGCTGGAACAGGAAGAAGATGACTTTACTCCTGGCCTGTTCAGTCGTGTGCCGTCCCGTTATCAGGCCAATGTCATTGTGACATATAAGCCAAACAGCGGTGCACCGGTGATCTTTGAAGATTTTCCAACCCATTACAACCTGCTCGGTCATGTAGAACAGTTAACCCAGAACGGTACGATTACCACTGACTTCACCTTGATCCGTCCGGGCTCAATGCATCGTGCCAATGGCGGCTTCCTGATGATTGAAGCCGAGCAACTCTTAGAACAACCGTATGCATGGCAAGGCCTAAAACGTGCATTGAAATCTGGTCAGCTGAAACTGTCTTCTTTAGAACATATGCTAACGTTAACTGGCAGTATTTCAATTGAGCCAGCGGCAATTCCACTTGATATCAAGATCGTGTTACTAGCTGAACCAGAGATCTATTATGAAATTCTGGAGCTCGAACCTGAGCTGGGTAGTATTTTTAAAATCCGTGCTGACTTTACAGATACATTACAACGTAATGACGAAAATGAGCAGGCTTATATGCAGCTCATTGCAGATTATGTTCAGGCAGACAAACTGTTGCCTTTTGACCGTTCTGCCTTGGCTGCCTTATTGACTGATTCCAGCCGTCAGGCTGAAGATCAAAGTTCCTTGTCATTACATGCGCTGACTTTGGGTGATTTGATTCGTGAAGCGCATCATCATGCCTTTAAAGCTGATGACAAAATGGTTTCAGAAAAACACATCAACACTGCCCTGGATCATCGCAAATATCGCTTAGGCTATTTACGTGAGCTATATTGGCAAGATCTGTCTCGTGGTACCCAGCTGATTGAGACACGTGGTCACCGTCTTGGTCAGATCAATGCCCTTTCTGTCATTCACTATGCGGACGTGGAATTTGGTTTACCTTCACGTTTAACTGCATCGGTCTATCAAGGTGGTGGTGACATTCTGGATATCGAACGCAGCGTGGAACTCGGTGGTTCACTACATGCCAAAAGCGTATTGCTGATGGCGTCTTTCCTGAAAGCGCATTTCGGTCGTGAACAAACCCTGCACTTCTCTGCAGCTCTGGCGTTTGAACAAAGTTACGGTCAGGTGGATGGTGACAGTGCTACTGTGGCTGAACTCTCTGCATTGATCTCAGCCATTAGCCAGCTGCCAATTGACCAGTCTTGGGCGATTACCGGTTCCATGAACCAGCTCGGTCAGGTACAGCCAATTGGTGGGGTAAATGCCAAGATTGAAGGTTTCTTCGATGCCTGCAAATTGCAAGGCTTGACTGGCAAGCAAGGTGTGATTATTCCACGTCAAAACATGCAGCATCTGATGCTGCGTAAAGATGTAATTGCAGCAGTTGAAGCAGGTCAGTTCCATATTCATGCGATTGATACCATCGATCAAGCACTGGAAATTCTAATGGCACGTCCAGTCGGTACCTTGGACAAGAAAGGCCGCTATAGCAAGCATTCAATTTATGCTGCGGTGATGGAGCAACTGGATTACTGGCAAGCTATTGAAGATGGTGCCGAGCTTGAGGAAGAAGAGCCAAAGAAAAAGAAAAAAAAGAAGAAAAAGAAAAAAGACAAAGCACCAGTAAAGGATATTCAGGCAGATCCAGATGCGCTTGCAGCAGCACTTGCGGCTGAATCAAAAGAACTGGAACAATCTGAAACCTCTGAGAATAAGGCAGAAAACTAATCCTGCCCTTTTCCATTTTAAGTGTTAAATTTCAGTCATAAAAAAGCGCTTCTCTGGAAGCGCTTTTTAACATCTGCAAGTCTAATAAATCTATTAAGCTTCAGGTGCCGGGCTGTATTGTTCAACTAAAGACTTCAATTCACCTTTCTGGAACATATCGAGCATGATATCGCTACCACCGATCAATTCACCATTGATCCACAATTGTGGGAAAGTTGGCCAGTTCGCAATAACTGGAAGAGTTGCGCGAATGTCTGGGTTTTCCAGAATATTCACATAAGCAAATGGACGACCAATTTGACTGAGTGCTTCAACCGCACGAGCAGAGAAACCACATTGTGGGAATTGTGGTGTGCCTTTCATATAAAGAAGTACTGCGTGTTTGGCAATTTGGTCACGAATTAACGCTTCTGTATCGCGTGCTTGTTCAGTCATTGATATATCCTCAATAAATCTGCTTCGCATTATACTCAAAATGAACTAAAACAGTATGTCTAAAATAATATTTCATGTTTTATTTACAATTCAGCTTTTATTCTGTTTGAGATTTTGCTTATATAGGTCCTGTCGTTATGTCTATATATGGCATCTATGACTTCAATTTTCAATCCACCTAACAGATAAGAGTTAGTCATGAAGAATATTACCCTTGCTCCTGTGCAAACTGATCAACCTTCACACTTGATGCCGGTATTTGGCCGTCAGCCGATCAGTTTTGTCCGAGGACAAGGTGCTTATCTTTATACTGAAGATGGTACTGAGTATCTAGATGCTCTGACCGGAATTGCAGTATGTGGGCTGGGTCATGCCCACCCGGTACTTGCTGAAGCAATTGCTGAACAGGCCACCACCCTGATTCACACCAGCAACCTGTTTGAAGTACCATGGCAGACTGCTGCTGCACAAAAACTGGCTGAAGTTTCAGGCATGGAAGAAATTTTCTTCTCGAATAGCGGTGCAGAATCCAATGAAGGTGCAATCAAGATTGCACGTAAATTTGGCCATATGCAAGGCATCGCTACACCAAAAATCATTGTGGCTGACCACTCTTTCCACGGTCGTACTTTGGCTACCCTCTCAGCGACAGGTAACAAAAAAGTTCAGGAAGGTTTCGGACCGCTGGTTGAAGGCTTTATCCGCGTACCATTTGGTGATATCGAAGCGATTCAGGAAGCAGCAATTAATCACCCTGACATCGTAGCTGTTTTCGTTGAACCGATTCAAGGTGAAGGCGGTGTCAATACTGCACCACAAGGCTTCAGCTACCTGGAAGAAATCCGTCAACTGTGCAACCAGCATAACTGGCTGATGATGTTGGATGAAGTTCAGACAGGTAATGGCCGTACCGGTAAATATTTTGCATATCAACATACCAACATTGTTCCAGATGTACTGACCACTGCAAAAGGTCTGGGTAATGGTTTTCCGATTGGTGCGGTGATGACCCAAGGACGTGGTGTTGGTGTTTTAACTGCCGGGAACCATGGTTCAACCTACAGCGGTACAGCACTAGGTTCACGTATTGTTTATACCATCCTTGATATTATGCAAAAAGAAAATATCGTGACGAATGCAGCAGAAAAAGGTGCTTATATCGTTGAGCAACTTTGTAGCCAGCTTGGTGATCAGAATGTCACTGTTCGTGGTTTTGGTCTGATGATTGGTATTGAATTGCCAAAAGCATGTGGCGAACTGGTAGATATCGCGCGTGATGAATATAAAACCATTATCAACGTAACTGCAGGCAATGTGGTACGTCTGCTGCCTACCCTGAACATTACTCAGGAACAGGCTGATCAACTGATTGAACGTCTGGTTAAAATGATTAAAGCATATCTGGCTTAATTTCTTAAAAGCCAGAAACATAAAAAGCCGCATCAAGCGGCTTTTTTAATTCTTTGCAGTTTATGATGCGATTTGCAACAAACGTCCGCCAGACAACTGGCCAAAATATTGTTTCAAGGTATCAAGACAACGGAGAATTTTTATAGGTTGTTGTTCACGTTTTGGCATGACTGCATATAGCGTAAATGGTTGTAATTTCCACTCAGGCAGGACTTCAATCAAAGAGCCGTTTATTAAATCTTTTTGTACATCCAGATATGACATGCGGGCAATGGTATTGCCATGCAGACACATCGACTTCGCCACAATACTATTATTGGTGTTTAGTCGTGAGCTCAGTTCAAGTTCAACTTTTTGGGCTGTATTGACATGCTGGAAATAAAATTGTTGATGATTGTTCAAATGACTGAGTGACAAAATGTCATGTTGCTTCAGATCATCCGGCTGTGTAATTAAAACAGATTGATTGATGTAACTCGGAGCTGTTACCAGAATCTGTTCAATCTGAATAAGTGGAACGACTTCAACATTGCTATCGTCGATGACTTGATCAAGGCGCAGTTCAATATCAACACGACCATCCTTCAGGTCAAGCGGTTGATCTTGTGTTTCAAACTGCATTGTCAAACCACGGTGCGCAGCCATCCAGTGCGACAATGCCGGAATCACATGCATTGAACACAGTTCTGCAGTTGCAACGATACGCAGGTCACCAACCAGATCATCACGTAGCTCATTGATACGGACTTTGCCACGTTCAGCAGCGGATAACATTTCCTGGCAGCTATAGAAAAAAGCCTGGCCTGCTTCAGTCAAACTCAATTTTCGTGTGGAACGGTTCAGGAGAATCACTTCCATGTCCTGCTCCAGCGATCGAATCTGCTGGCTTACGGCACTGGTGGTAATACCCAGTTCACGTGCAGCACCGCTAAACGAGTTTTTCTCTACAACACAAGCAAATACGCCCATTGCTCGAAGTTGATCTAACATAAATTCCCCTCTAAACTTATGAGGTGCTTCATCCTTTGATAAAAGCAACTCATTGTATTATACGGTGAAATTTAGCATTTGCACCTTTTTATTCAACTATTCGGTAAAACGGATGCAGGATTCACCGGTTTTCCATCCAGACGTACCTGGAATTCAAGCATGGTACGGGTTGTACCACTTGAACCCATTTCTGCAATCTTCTGGCCTGCGGTTACATTTTGACCACTTT
This sequence comes from Acinetobacter sp. HA, assembly GCF_000264725.1. Taxonomy (NCBI): domain Bacteria; kingdom Pseudomonadati; phylum Pseudomonadota; class Gammaproteobacteria; order Moraxellales; family Moraxellaceae; genus Acinetobacter; species Acinetobacter sp. HA. The sequence goes on from NZ_AJXD01000074.1 coordinate 77,300, forward strand.
TCACGTTAAGTTTACTGTTATGTGCATACGCAGTGATGTAGCCATTAATATGTTTGACCAGCACCAGATTGCCGTATTCTTTTAGAGCGTCAGCGGCATACACCACCTGACCATCAGCAGCAGCAAATACCGGATCACCAACATTACCTGCGTAACGTATGCCCTTAATATTTGAAGCCAGATTGTATTGCTGCAATACTGCACCATTCGATGGTTTTACCCAACGTAATCCGGATGACGGTACAGTTGTCACAGGAGCAGGTGTAGTGACTTTTGGTGTTACTGATGGTGTCGTTTTAACAGTGGTCTGCGCTGGAGTTACCGGCGTTGGAGCCACGACAGTTTTACGCTGGATAGGTGCTGAAGTATCAACGACTTGAGTAGTCGTACTGCGTTTGGTATTTTTCAAACGGATCGATTGACCGACATAAATACGATATGGCTCCGGAATGTCATTCATTTCCGCGACACTGATATAGCTCAGACCATAGCGTGCTGCAATGCCACTTAGGGTGTCACCTGAACGAACCGTATAAAAATCAGGTGCTGCAGCATAACGTGCGGAATTATTAATATAAGGTTTGGTTGCACACCCAGTTACGATAACTGCTGAAACCACTGCTGTTGTGAGTACTAACGTTTTAATCAGGCCTGTAGGCAAAGCAATAAAGCGTTTCGGTGACACCAGGAACATTATCTTCCTCTCTAACATCTATACGGTTTAAAAAACTCGATTAGATTAGCAAAAAAACACAGCAAATAAGGTTGCAATGTCCATCTATTCACAAAGTTATAACATTAGTTAGATTTTATTTAAAATCTGACCCTGTAATTCGTGAAGTACGTCATAGTTTGTAGCATCCATCTGGATTGGCGTCACACTGACATAACCATTGGCGATGGCAAAAAAGTCTGACTCAATTTCAGTTCCTTGATGCTTTGGCATTGCAACTGCTTCACCAGATAGACCAATCCAGTAAACCTGACGGCCACGTGGATCCACATGACTGCTAATGGGTTTAGACTGGCTACGGCGACCTTGGAAGGTCACTTTGGTTCCTTTTAGCTCAGCGATATCCGGAATATTGACATTAAAAATCTGACGCTCAGGCAATGCTGGCAAACCTGCTGCAATAAAGTCATGAACCCATTGCGCTGCAACACGATAATCTTCTGGTGAGGTATAAGCACGCACGTTTTGCCCACACAAAGAAATAGCCAGTGCAGGATGTTTTGCTAGACGACCTTCAAATGCTGCCCCCACTGTTCCTGAATACAATACATCATCCCCCAGATTGGCACCGCTATTAATGCCACTCACCACAAGATCGAATTCGACATCAAACAAACCATTCATGGCCAGATAGACACAGTCTGCCGGAGTACCATTTACTGCCCAAACATCTGGAGCAATCTGAATCGGTCGCAGTGGACGGTCAAGGGTTAATGCACTGGAAAATCCGCTACGTTCGCTTTCAGGTGCAACAACCACTACACGGCCTAAGGCTTTTAAGCTCTGCGCTAGTGCTTGTATGCCCGGAGCAAATACGCCATCATCATTTGATATCAATATATTCACAGCAAAATCCCGTTCGTCCCAAAAAATGACTGGTTGGGACATTTGTTTGTATTAGCCACGGAATTATATATATTTATCGTTCAACATCCATCTTTAATATATGTGGTTCATGATGATTAAAAATACGGTTGCTGTAGCCGCACTGGCTTTTGCTCTGACTGCTGGCCTGAGCTCTCCTGCTTTTTCAGCTGAAAATTTATCTGCTGAGGTAGATTTGACTATTAAGGAAGACCTGGCTTCAGTCCAAGTGCTCACTGAAGTTTGTCCGGGGATTGTGGGTAAAAATGCCAAATTTGAGCAGAACGCTCAACAGCTGATTAAACAATACTTATCCGATTATTCTGATAAATCGATGACTTATGACAAGATCCAACAGGACAAAGAATATCAGTCAGCACTTCAAGAAGCACGCCAGGAAGCCAAGCAAACCGCTAAAGATGAACATCAGGCAGTGTGTAATGACCTGATCACTCAACAAATCTAATTCAGACTTTCTGACAGGATGATGCAGCGCCATCATCCTGTTTATATAACGATTTTCTCCATTATTTTACTGCTTCCTTACATTTTTAATCTTTTCATTCCTTCAAAATTAGTTAATCTAAGCCCATCTTAATTTCTAATTTGAGCTTTTGATTTTCAATGAAAAATTTATTCATTAAAGCCTTTGGCATTTTTACTCTTTCAACTTTCAGCATTTTGACTACACAAAGTTTTGCAGCCGATACCAATATTGAAGTCACTCCGATTCAAGAAGTGACTCAGCATGAGCTTGCGGCCATTTATGTACTTTCAGAAATCTGTCCAGGTATGGTGAAAGACCAGAATAAATTTAAAGCGGGTTATAGCCAGCTGGTCAGTGAATATATGCCTGGTCAAAAGAACCCGGTAGAAGCCTTGAATCAGCTTAGCAAAAACACAAAATTCCAGCCGATCCTGAAAGAAGCACAACAGGATGCGCAGAAAGCAGGTCAGCAGAAAAATCAAGCGATTTGTACAGAACTCACCACTTATAGCAAATCCTGATTTTTTTCTGCCGCCATGCTTACAATACTTTTGAAATAAGCCGCTGCAAACCGTAGAAGTCCGCCTAGCTTTGTCCTAAAATGCTAGGCTCTTCGTGCTTACATCAAGATATTGGAACCTACTAGAAATGACCCAAAAAACTGCTCTTGCTGCATTATTATTAATTCCTAGTTTTAGCTTTGCAGCAACTGTCCTATCTGCACCACCAGAATTGAATAATAAATCTTATGTGCTAATGGACTACGAAACAGGGCAAATTCTCGCATCTAAAAATGAAAATGAAAAACTAGCCCCTGCTTCAATGACTAAAATGATGACCAGCTACATCATTGAACAAAAGTTATTAAGCGGTGAACTGACTGAAGATGAACAGGTTCGTATGAACGAATCGGCATGGTGTCGCGGTAGTAGTTCTGAATCATGTATGTATGTTCCGCTAAACGGCACGGCAACAGCACTTGAGATGCTGCGCGGTATCATCATCCAGTCAGGTAACGATGCTTCCAAAGCAATGGCAGAACATATTGCAGGTAACGAGGGTACCTTCGCACATATGATGAACCAGGAAGCAAAACGTATCGGCATGACCAATACCAGCTTTGTAAACTCAACCGGTATGCCTGCGGAAGGTCACTATTCGACTGCCAAAGATATGGCCATGCTGGCACAGCACATCATTAAAGACAGTTCAAAGTACTACCCGATTTATTCTGAAAAAGAGTTTACTTTTAACGGAATCAAGCAAGGCAACCGTAATGCCCTGCTGTATACAGATCCAAGTGTGGATGGTTTGAAAACCGGTCATACCAATGAAGCGGGTTACTGCTTAACGACTTCTGCAAAACGTGGTCCAATGCGTTTGATCTCTGTGATCTTCGGTGCGCCATCTATGCAGGATCGTGCAACACATACACGTGAACTTTTGGCATGGGGTTTTGCAAACTACGAAACTAAAAATGTTCAGGCCGGCAGACAAGTCTTAGCCAAGTCTAAGGTGTGGTTTGGTAAGGAAAATGAAGTTCAAATCGGCCTTGCTGAAAACTTCAATGTGACCATGCCAAAAGGCAAAGCGAATGAGATTAAAACGCAAATCGTAGTTCAACCTAAATTGACTGCACCTTTAAAACAAGGTCAAGTGGTAGGTAAATACGTTGCTTCTCTTGATGGTAAAGTGATTGCTGAAAAACCGCTTGTTGCACTAAAAGCTGTAGAAGAAGCTGGTTTCTTTGCGCGTATGCTGGATCATATCAAACAGTTCTTCAGTAACTTATTTTAAGTTTAAACAGACTGTTTTAGCCTTAGACTAAGACCAAAGCACTCATTCAGATGGGTGCTTTTTATTTTATACTCTATACATGACGTTTAAACTTTTAATGAATAGACCACTATGAGCCAAAACATACGTTCTTATTTAGACATGATCCCACAGATTGATGAATCTTGTTATATCGATCCTATGGGGATTGTGGTTGGCGATGTGGTTTTGGCTGAGAATGTCTCGGTTTGGCCTTTTGCCGTAATTCGTGGTGATGTCAATCATATCCGGATTGGCAAGAATTCCAATGTGCAGGATCATGCCATGTTGCATGTCAGTCATAAGAAAGCCGATAAGCCAGAAGGTTCGCCACTGATCATTGGTGAAGATGTCACCATTGGTCATCATGTAAAATTACACGGCTGCACCATTGGCAATCGCGTTTTGGTCGGTATTGGCACGATTATTTTAGATGATGTGATTGTTGAAGATGATGTGATGATTGGTGCGGGTTCACTTGTTCCGCCAAATAAAGTTTTGGAAAGTGGTTACTTGTATGTAGGAAGCCCTGTGAAAAAAGTGCGTCCACTTACCGACAAAGAAAAAGCTTTTTTGCCGTATTCAGCACAGAATTATGTGAAGGTTTCAGTTAACTATAAATAAACTTTAGACAATTTCATTTGTCGAAAGCTTAAATCTTCTGTATGTTCATTTAAAAAATAATTCAAAGAATAAAAACCATGAAACATACAGAAGATCATCATTGCCCGGATCGCAATGGACTATTAAATCAGACCAGAATTAATATTCGACAGTACGGCGTACAAATCATTTCGATCACTCATACTGACTATTCTCCACCTTTTAGCTATAGCATTGGTCTGTATGAAAGATTCCAGCATCCAGAAATTATCTGTTTTGGACTCACTGCTAAACTTAGTCAAACTATTCTGAATCATGTAACTGAGGTCGTTCAAAAAGGTCAACGCATCCAGCTCAGTAACACGTATCCGAATGTATTTTTTAAAGAAAGCCGCTGTAAGTTTCTAAAAGTTGATCGCAGAAATATCGGTGACTATTTTGGGATTGCGCAAAGCTATTACCAAGATGAAGCGTTTCCAGCCTTACAATTAGTCTGGACAGATCGGAATGATAAATTTCCTTGGGAAGATGGCTTCGAGGAAGTTTTTGAATTTGATCAGCCCCTGCTGGATCGCAATGCCGAGTTTAAATTCCGCGAACCACGGAATTTAGGCATTTATACGACTAGGCAATGGCTGGAACTGGAGCAGCCAATTGTTACCGTATTGCATGAACGCGATGGTGACTGGCAATTTTTGACGGCAGAACCCTTGGCTGAGGAGGATTATATACTGGTTGGATTAGAGCACATCCTCCAACGTGATCCAACCTTAAATGAAGTATTCGACCTGCAATATGGACAGGCAGCTGACCGGAAATTTATCGGGGATGAATGGATGATTACAGAACTAGAGGATAATGATCAACTCGCTGGTTAAAGTAGTGAGTTTAAGATGATATTTAACTCTCTTTAAACACCTAATATTTCATTTAAAAAAATTAAATACCGGGAGTTTTATAGCAATATCACTTCATGAATATCAGAATGGCCACTTCATTTCGAGTAGCCATTTTTAAAATTACGGAACAATCAGATAATCGTTCTTAAAGCTGTTTGCTTCAAAATCCCCTTCGATCAAATGTATAAATTTCTGATCAATCTGGTTTAACTCTAAACAGTCATCGACATCAATCACTGCATCGGTATGTGGTTTATACCAGCCTTTTTCAATTGCCAGTTTACCTTGGGCTTTAGCTTCTGTCTTGTTTTTGGCAGCCACAACCAGATATTTATGGACTTCCCCAAACTGGTCTGGAATATAAGCACCCAGATTAATCAAAAACAGTTTTAAACCGCTATTTACAGGCAAATCACTAATCTGGACCTGATAATTTACTCCTTGATAACTCACTCCATTGATTTTCATCCAGCCATCGACATGCAGGCCTTTTTGCAAGCCAAACCATTGTTGTTTTAAATATGGATACGCAGATTCAATATCTGAACTAATCACAGGAATTACATCATGTACTTCTACATTGGCTTTTTCATGTTTACCGCCCAGTAAGGTGATGTAGAAGTGCAGTTCAGACATAGGAGATTCCTTTAAATAGTAGAATAATAAAGTAAAGATCCATAGTTTAAATTAATTCGATTTCATTAGTTAAGAAGTATTCTCTACTCCGACTTACGAATAAAATGATATTTTTCCTTATTTTATAAAGTTTTAGGTAAATATTTTTAGGAGATATCAATAGAGTTCTATTTCGTATAACAGCGATTATATTAAATGGATTCACTTTTGATGTTATACAATTACCTAGATTTGAAAATAAGTACTATACATGTTGTAGTATTAGTTTAGATCCAAACATAGTAGACCTCTTTCATAAATCATTTTTTGCTCAGTTCCAAGTTGTAGATTCCAGCGATTAAATTGAATCTCAAACCAAGCCTTTTACCTCTATTTCGATAACGCTCAGCAAGGATTTTTGAAGGTTTTCAGGCTGCCAAATACATGCTCAATTCCGATTCTTCTTTTATTGATTTCCTGATTATAGATTTTCAATTCAGGATCCAATTTACAGTGTCTTTTGGCTTTTAATGGCAACAGGCTATTCGGATACAACACATAAATCCCCTGATAGCCTTTATCTGCAAGGATAAAAGCCCCAAAAGGAATCTGGTTTAAATTGCGTTTGAACAACTCGAAATCATGCACTGCACCGCGACTGGTACATAAACTCAGAATTTGCTGAGTTTTGTAGTGAATCATGGCCTGTACTTTAAAGGTATCGGTCTTTTTCTTGCCGCTATAGCTTTTCTTCTGTTTTTTTAGGCCTTTGGATTGGAATTTCCGTGGCATCCACGATCACAACATTCCAGTCGATGCCTTCGCCCTCGGGTAAATCTTTGGGTAAATTAAAC
>NZ_AJXD01000075.1:0-1051 GCF_000264725.1 Acinetobacter sp. HA
AGCATTTCCCATGCTTATTGGGGAGTAGATTATCACTTATAGGCATGGTCTAAAATCCTAGACCCACATCAATCTTCTTCAGTGTCTCGAGCATGAAATTTAAAATTACTATCACTAATAAGCTCTTCATACTCAAGTAAAACTTGTGTATCTAACTGATCCAAGATAGCAATAGTCGAGTTAAGTTCCCATTCGCAATCTAAACAAACTTCCTCATTTAAAATTTTTCCCTCTTGTTGTTTCAGACCGACAGTATTATTTTGCTCAACATCATTAACAACTTCTAATGCCCCATGACAACCAGCTGCTAGAAGTGTTCTTCCCCATGAGCCAGTGCTCACTCCAAAAACTTTAGATTCTCCCCAAACTTTATATAAATCATTAAAGCTCATGATTTTACCATTATCCCAACTTTCTCTAAATGGTAAAGCTTCCAAACCTCTTTCCGATGAAATATATAAAATATTATCTTTTATATCTAAATCTGTTGACCAAACATCTAAGTCTAAACATATACCTTTTTGATATTCTTCTAAAAAGTTTTGATCTAATTCTATAACTAAATCTTTTTCAAATTTAATATTTTTATCTTGACGCGTATCAATCAATTTTTTCTCAAAACGCTTTTTCTGAACATCTTTTCTCATGTATTCTTTTATTAGATGATTCCAGCTATAAGTGCAAAGTTTTCCATCAACATCAATAGTAAATAAGACTCCAGAATAAATAAAAGAATCTAAAAAATTTCCTTCAATATTAATTTTAAATTCAGACATTACTTTATCGCCTTATTTAATTTGACAATTGTTTTTTTCTTCACACCCGGAGATTTTTGCCACATTTTTAAAATATCACTTGGAGGAAAATCAGAGACAGTATTTACTGGATAACCATGCCATCGGTCTTCTCTATGCTTAATAAATTTGGCAACTACCAGATTAATATGAGTATTTTTTCCTCTATATTTTGGTCTATGATCTTCACCTATTACTAAAGGGGGCAGAGTAAAACTTGAAGTGCGACATAAACCACCTAATTAATTTAAAGGGTT
>NZ_AJXD01000076.1:0-922 GCF_000264725.1 Acinetobacter sp. HA
AACCCTTTAAATTAATTAGGTGGTTTATGTCGCACTTCAAGTTTTACTCTGCCCAGATTTATACATTATTACGTGAAGGTTTTTCTAAACGTTATATCGCTTGGAGACTGAATCGTTCACCTTCAACTATTTCTAGAGAAATTAAACGTAATCGAGCGAGAAATGGCTACTTCGCTAAACACGCCAATACAGTCGCTCGAAGACGCCATTGTCCCAATCCTAAAAGAATCCCTTGTGAAATGTGGACACATGTCATCTCTTATCTTAATCTTCAATGGAGTCCTGAACAGATCGCTGCTCGTGTTTCAGTCAGTTTGCATTCAATTTATCGCTTCATCCGGCAGGATAAAAACAAGGGTGGCACACTCTTTCACAACCTGCGTTTCAGAAATCAAAGAAAGAGGAAATACGGCTCTCCTGAAACCCGTGGTCAGCTGAGTCATCGTAAAAGCATTCATGACAGACCTATTGAGATTGAGCATCGGACTCGCTTTGGTGATCTGGAAATAGACACGATTGTGGGTAAGAACCATCAGCAATCATTGGTCTCGATTGTAGATCGCAAGACAGGTTATCTGTGGCTGAAAAAGTGCAGCTCACGCAAGGCAGAGGAAGTTTGCCAAACCACCATCCGTCTACTTGAGCCGATCAAAGATCAGCTCAAGACGATTACCGCAGATAATGGTAAGGAGTTCAGCCTGCATGAGTATGCTGCTCAAGCATTAAAAATAGACTGGTATTTTGCTGATCCTTATAGCGCTTGGCAACGAGGCACGAATGAAAATACCAATGGCTTAATCAGGCAATATATTAGAAAAGGCAGTGATCTGAATCAATATACGGATGAATATATCTTAGAAATTACTCAACGTTTGAATCATCGCCCAAGAAAAAGACTCGGCTTTAAAAGTCCGAGTCAGGT
>NZ_AJXD01000077.1:0-887 GCF_000264725.1 Acinetobacter sp. HA
AAACTGTCGCACCTCATGTTTGAATTCGCCATCCAATATCGAATCAAACATTGTAAAAGAAAATAGTTTATTATTTTCTAAATCTGAACAAACTATTTCAGCAACAATATCATCATTAGGGAACTGACTAACTAAATATTCTAAATGATATTGATGTTTATTAAATTCTGTTTTTTTACAAAAATTTATAAACTTTGTTTTTAAATCAATATTATTAGGCCATCCCTCTTTGATGATATTTATTATAGAACGCTCTTCTCTAAATAAATTTTGATCTTGAAGCATATTTAATAAAATTGATAAATCTTTACTACTTTGAATACTGTTTTTTATCTTCGCTATAATAACAGCCTTAATTACTTGTAAATTGCATGAGCTAGAATTAATTTCTATTACTTCTAAAACTACTTCTCTACCTATATTCTGGGTAGCTAATGCTAATATAGCAACAGCTCTTACTTCTGGATTAGGGTATTTTTTTGCCAAATTACTTAAAATTTCTATACATCGTTCATCATTTTTGAATACTGTAGCAAAGCTCAGAGCTGCTTCATATGAACAATACCAATCTTCATCAAATATTGCCTTATATAGCGTATTAAATAATTGCTCATCTGGATTCCAATGTTTTAATCCTTTCAGAACTATTCTTCTAGTATATGGTGAATAAATATTATTCCATTTGATTATTATATCGCGACATTCTTGCGATATTTTTGAATATAAAGAACCCTTTACTATACTTTCAGCTAAATTAACTCGATATTCTGACAAGGGGCTAGTTTCAATTTCATTAATAGCCATTTTCAAAATATCACGAGATCTTCGAATTGTTACTCCCAGATCTGAAGGGCTTTGTTGCACAAACCTATCTGTAAAGGCTTTTT
>NZ_AJXD01000078.1:0-1650 GCF_000264725.1 Acinetobacter sp. HA
GCTTTCATATTGGCGGATAAATCCATTAACAGCTGATTGCGGCGTTCTTCCGGGAAGAAGTTAATAATCCGGTCCAGTGTCTGGTTGGCATTGTTAGAATGTAGTGTCCCCAGACAGAGATGCCCTGTCTCGGCAAAGGCAATCGCATGTTCCATGGTTTCCGTATCCCGGATTTCACCAATCAGAATTACATCGGGTGCCTGACGCAAGGTATTTTTTAAGGCATTATGCCAAGAATGGCTATCTACACCGACCTCGCGATGGGTGATCATTGACTTCTTATGTTTATGTACATATTCCACCGGGTCTTCTACGGTAATGATATGGCCTGCTGAGTTTTCATTACGATAATCAATCATCGCAGCAAGCGAAGTCGACTTACCTGAACCTGTACCGCCCACGACGAGTACCAGACCGCGCTTTTCCATAATCACATGCTTGAGTGACTCTGGCAATTTTAACTTCTGGAAATTCGGAATTTCTGCAGTGATGGTCCGGATTACCATACCGACATTGAGCTGCTGCTGGAACACGTTGACACGGAAACGTGAAATGCCCGGTACAGTAATGGCAAAGTTACATTCCAGTTCTACTTCATATTCTTTACGCTGCTTTTCGTTCATCAGCGAATAGGCAAACAGTTTGGTTTTTTCTGGGGTAAGTTCCTGTTGCCCAAAAGGTTTCATTAATCCCTGATGCTTGATACTCGGAGGAAAGTCTGCGGTAATGAACAGGTCTGAACCACCATATTCAACGACCTTGGTCAGCATATGGTGCATAAACTTACGTGCTTCTTCTAATAACTCTGCCGTGAACATATTTTCCTCTGTAATGCACAATGGTATAAATCTTCAAAAAAAGACTCATATCAATATATTTTGATTTTATTGTGCAGCGTTTATTCAAAAGCCTCAAACACATTTGATTTCTAAAGATAATTTTTTTAAATAATTCTGTGACCTGATTCAAGGAAAATAAAAATAAAGGGAAATGATCATTATGAAATTAAAATCTAATATTTATAACTATTGATAAATTAGAGTTCAGATTTTATAAGAATGAATTGGAAACTTATCGAAATAAATCCGCCTCCATACTATTTTTTGAATAAGGAAATTAAATTAAAAATCTTGGTGGCTAAAGCTTTGTGATCTTTAAACCATTACTGAAAATTTATCATCCAACTCAACTGCATTTGAATGGAGCTTGATTTCAGTAAAATGCTGTATGTCAGATTCTGGAAAGTGTAATTTCCTTAGACTGTTCCAGTATCCTCATTTTACTTCCTTCTTCCTGAAGAGCCGGATTGATGCGACTGCTCTTTAATTTGATCTGCAAACGCATTTCATTACTTGAATCTGCATTACGCAAAGCTTCGTCATAAGAAATAACTCCCTGGTTGTACAAATCAAATAATGCCTGGTCAAAGGTCTGCATGCCGAGTTCACGCGAACGCGCCATAATAGTTTTCAGCTCGTAAAAATCTCCTTTACGGATAAAATCAGACACCAGCGGCGTATTCAATAAAATTTCAACAGCAGCTCTACGGCCTTGCCCACCCTCGATACGGATCAAACGTTGCGAAATCACAGCTTTCATATTGGCGGATAAATCCATTAACAGCTGATTGCGGCGTTCTTCCGGGAAGAA
>NZ_AJXD01000079.1:0-1768 GCF_000264725.1 Acinetobacter sp. HA
CCACACAAGTTGTTCTTCATAATCTTTTAATGATCTTACTTAAAACCTCGTCAGTCTTAAGTTCCAACCCAATCACTTGACCTTTCGTTTCATGCATTGCGTTGGTGTGCTGCGTATTCTATACAGTTTCACAATGAGCGCAAGTGCTTTTCATAAAAATATATGAAAATATAATTTGGTCGTTCATTTTTTACTCTGAATGCGTATTTTTAGCAGCTTTAGGTGCGTAAATCCATCATTCTGGCCTGAAATATATTTTCAAAGTGTAACCTTTAGCCCTCAAACTAAAAAAGATCGGTATAAACCGATCTTTTTCATGTTTTTTTAATTCCCTTGCTCTGCTAGCCATAACATAAACTTCCGACGCTCTTCTTTAGATGCTTGTTGCCAAAGCTGAATCAGCTTTTGGTCAGTAGGAGTTTTTATTGCTGTTTCAGCTGAATTTAGATTTGCTACCATTGGTGATACCACTGCCTGTGCATAAACAGGCGCAGGCTGATTTGCAGGAGCAACTGTTTTAGTTGTCAAGTCTAGTGCTTTACCTAATACACTTTTACCCAATAATGGTTTGGTTTCACTATTTGCGCCTGACTGTTGTACCAACAATTGATTTCTGGCGTCATATAAACCAATGATCGGTTGGTCTTTATATTTTTGTGCAGTATCAAAATCTTTAGGTGCATTAATCAAAGCCAAACGATAACTTTCGCCATCTTTTAATTCAGGTGTTTTAACTGTTACTACATCCGATTTTAAAATGTCATGGCTGTTATCATTATGCTGGAAGAATTCAATATAACGTACACTAATTCTATTTGAACCCGGATCTAGCTTATAAGTCTGTTTTTTACGGATTAATCCACTATTCACTTCTCGCTCATTCACCCCGACAATCTTGATTTCTTCTGGTGCCGTCAAGGTCACTGCTGAAAAAACAGAAGTACTTCCCATTAAAGTCGCAACTGCGATCATAATACGTAAATTCATTCGCTTCTTTTTCCTGATTATTTAAATCTGCTTGCACTATGCCGAGTATACGTGACAATTTTATGATAAATCACTTAGACAAACAGCCAAGACTTTAAGCATATATTTATATATCCATCTGATTTATTCAGCTAAGCACTTTATCTTGAATGAATACAAAATAAAAAAAGGAGCACCGAAGCACTCCTTTTTTTATTATTTAACTCAATTAATTAAAAGTTTTAAAACGCTCTGCATCATCCATAAAGGTTTTTTCACCTGCTGGTGCTTCGATCGAACCAAACACAAGTTGGGCACGTAGCTTCCAGTTTGAAGGCACATCAAAAGCAATTGCAACTTCATCATCAATGATCGGATTATAGTGCTGCAAAGAGGCACCAATATTTTTCTCCGCTAGCGCTGTCCAAGTGGCAAATTGGGCAATTGCTGAAGAATGCTCTGACCATACCGGGAAATTATCTGCATATAATGGGAATTGTGCTTGCAGCTCTTTCACTATTTCCTGATCTTCATAAAATAAGGCTGTACCATAACCCGCTGCAAAACTGTTAATTTTATTATTTGTTCCTTCAAAGGCATCAGCTGGAACAATTTTCTTTAAAGTATCACGAACAATATTCCAGAAACTTTGATGCGATTCACCAAACAGGATCACCACACGAGAAGTTTGCGAGTTAAAAGAAGATGGGCTATGACGTACCGCTTCCTTAATGGTATTTTCAACTTCTGTCTGATCTAGGCTTACATTATTACAGAGGTGGTCCCACTTGTTTGAACAACT
>NZ_AJXD01000080.1:0-1691 GCF_000264725.1 Acinetobacter sp. HA
TGGTTTATGTGCCAGGATTGATTACCCAGTACCCAGATTACATAAGCATCGTAAGTTATGAAATTTATGTGCAATATTGCTAATTTTATATATTACTTACTAGATATTATGCTTAGCTGCATAAACCAAAATTAGGCGGAATATTCGTTATTACAGCTCATTTAGTCTTTTAATGATGCTAGCTATAACGTTTATAGTGTCGTTGTATCAGCTTCGATTTGAAAAATTGAGAGAAAACTGTGAACTAAATTGTATATTGAAGACCATTAAAAAATAATAGTATCGTAGCTGTGATTCTTAACCTATATGCAAGAAACGTCATCAGTTAATCAAGAATACTTATACTTGTAAAGTATACCGGTTTGGGACACGCGCTTCTCATAGGATTATGAATACGCGCAGATGGAATGAATCTGTGAGCATATAAAACAGTAGAGACTAGCAAAAGTTCTAACAAAAAAATATTTGGCTCTTAGTATGAATCACAACATTACTTAGAATATTTCTCATGTTAGGGGAGAATGGTGTTGTAAAATCATTTTATTAGAGCTTCAAGAAAGAATTAAAAGTGCGGATCTATAATAGCACATGAGCCAATTTCAAAATGAGCTGTACTGGCACTACATAGTGAAATCAATTATTTTTGTTTCCCATATTTAGGTTTATAACCAACATTTAATAGATGTACATAATATTTTTTTACATTCTGTTGATCGGTTAATTCGGCTGCTATTCTTTCCTGAAAATCTTCTTGAGATTCGCCTATCTTTCCAAATTCACGTCCAAAATCTGGATTGTTGACAATATCGCAAAGCTTTTGTGCAAAATATAAGATTTGCTTTGCTGTTAATTTATATAAATTTTCGGGATTTTTATCATTGAGTCTTAGAACTGTATCTTTTTCAAAAAAAGTAAACTCTATATCAGTGATGGTCCTACCTTCTTTTTTCTGGGTATAAGTAACTTCAATATCAGTAAATTTATTGATTTGGTTCAAAGCTACAGTTAGAACTCGCTTTTTAAAATCTCCCATTTGAGAGTATTCATCTTCTAGCAAGCCCAATTTCTCTCTAAGATCTATCATAGAGATGTAAAGCTTTCCAGTGGATCTCCAACGTATTAAAAGCTCATACAATCGAATAGAATAAACACTAGTAAGTTGAGATATTTGCTTAAGTTCATATTTGGTAAATTTTTCTTCAAGCTTAATGAAAAGCGGAAGGATATCTGGAGCAAATATCAACTGTACACAGGCAGCCTCTTTAACGTATCCAACTTTGGATACCCAGCGGCTCTTATAAACTGCTTTTTTTCCTGTAACAGGATCTATTGTTTTATAATTAAGCCTACGTTCAAATAAATTATCACATGCAGCTTGTAATGCTTCGTATGCTGATTGTCGACCAAGATTAAACTGTTTCATATACTCCGAAGCATGGATCGTTAACATAGTTTCTGCTGTTAATTCTTCCTCAATATCACGGGCAGCAATAATTGCTATTAAAATTAATCTTTGTTCTGATAGATTTAGTGTATAAGATGCATCAATCAAATTATTATCTTTATAAATTACATTATTGCCCATATGTCATTACTTCAATTTATGTTTAACAATACATGGACAATACTACTTAATGTCCATAAATGGAAGTTTTTTTGGCACTGTTGCAAATAGAGATTTGAGTCGATGA
>NZ_AJXD01000081.1:0-655 GCF_000264725.1 Acinetobacter sp. HA
CTAGTTGATAGCCCGAACATCCCTGTTCGGGCTTTTTTTTATCTTTTTTAGTGTTCCACGCTTAATAAATAAGCAATGTTCCACGATTTTATTCAGTTTTAATAAACATCATCCGGTTTTTTGAGGAGTCATTATTTCATTGCTGGCAATGAAATTGGCTCATCAAAAAAGTGGAGTGCTGGCTAACCATAAGGAAGGAAGAAACGGCTCAGGAAGCCCCTTTTTTTAGGTTCAGGTTCAATATGTTCAGGGATAGGGATCCGTTTGTTCTCAGGAGTAGTCAATCCGTCATAGTTTGATTCATCCTGTGACCGAGGATCTGTTGCTATATTCGAATTAGTAGATTCATTTAGCTGATTAATATTTTCTTGTTTTAGCTGTTCTAAGGTGCCTTTAAACTCAATTCTGTGAGTAAGATCTTCAATATGTTGCATCAAAGACTTTTCTCTTTGATTTGCTAAATCTAACTGATTTTTGAGTAAAGAAATCTGATCTTTTAATACATTTTCAACTTCAGATTGAACGTGTACCTGTACATCCTTCTGAACTTGTTCAGTGCGTGTACTGGACTGAACACTGATTGGATTGCCATAAACTCTAATAAGTTCCGATAAGTCTATAAGACCATCATGATCTCTTGATAATTCACCATTTT